>DAHWJX010000172.1:0-6703 GCA_027343965.1 Caryophanales bacterium
CCGCGAGTTTATGTACCAAGCATCGAGTTGGGAAAAAGCTCGTCGAGTGGTCGTCAAGATGGAGCGCCCTGCGGGAGAACTCTTGTTTCAGTTCACTTTTATCGTAACCAATATGACGCTGCAACCCAAGAACGTCATTCATTTATATTGCCAACGTGGCCACATGGAGAATTTCATCAAGGAAGCTAAAAATGGATTTGCTTGCGATACGATGAGCAGTACAGACTTTGAGTCGAACGCCGTAAAACTGCAAATTGCCATGCTGGCCAATGATTTCAACAACTGGTTTCGCCGATTGTGTCTGCCACAGAAGATGAAAGCAAGCCGGATGGAAACGCTGCGAACCAAGCTGGTCAAAATTGCGGGGAAGCTCGTGTATTCTGGCCGATACTGGACGAGGAACCAATTCCATATCGCTGTGCGCACCTCCAATGGAGAACTAGTACAGAGGCCCCTTCTGGGGCCTTTTTGGACGGTTGAAATCTCGCGAAGGTAGGTGGGATTTGGTAGAATAAGCGAGACGGTGGATAGAAAACTCGCTTGCCAGAGATAACATCAAAGGGGGCGAGAGCTGTGAATTCACACGATTATCGTCTTGCCATGGCGATTTTAACGCTCTTGCTGTTAGTCGTAGCAATCATTAAGCTAGCTTTGCGGTAACGAAAATGCCGCTACTAGTTTGCGGCTAGTAGCGGCGTTAAATCCCGACAAGCGAGGTTTTGGCCCTCTATTCACCGTTATTATAACATGCACCAAATGTGACGACAATCATGCGTACCTTCGGAGGCGCTTATTTTTTTGTCAAACTAGCAGCTTGGTACATGAATTACCCATGATAAAGCTCATGCTTGTGTAGATTGTTTGGGTTAAGCAATGAGTCTGCCATTTTATGAGAGAGAAAGCTATTCACAATTGGACAACGTCCGGTGATTCGCTTAGATGTTAGCTAAAGACAATTGTTTTATTTTTGTGAATGAGGATTCTATCCTCAACATGAAAAGTCACTGCTCGTGCCAACACGGTGCGTTCAATCAATCGCCCCATCGCTTTCATGTCATGAACAGAGTAACCATGATGAATTCTTTGCACGTCTTGTTCGATGATTGGTCCGGCATCAAGCTCCGCCGTTACATAATGGGCTGTCGCACCGATGATTTTTACGCCGCGTTCATAGGCTCTCTCATAAGGACGTGCACCGACGAAAGCAGGTAAAAAGGAATGGTGAATGTTGATGATGCGATTTTCAAAAGCATCAACAAGATAGGGTGACAAAATTTGCATGTAGCGAGCAAGAACAATAAAATCAACTTGTCCTTGGATAAGTTCAAGTTGTTGCTGTTCTGCAATTTGCTTATTGTGCTTATCGACAGGGATGCGATAAAATGGATAACCCATGGAACGCACGATATCACCATGATCAGGATGATTACTAATCACCATGGCAATGTCTGCTGCTATGGCGCCTGTTTGGTGTTGCCACAAAAGTTCAAGTAAGCAATGTTCCTCTTTCGATACAAAAATGGCCATTTTTTTCCTCTGTTCGGCCATAGATATATGAAACTTCATCGAAAATTCATTCGCTACGGGAGATAAAGCTGCTTCCATCTGTGATAATGCTTCATTATTTCGGTCCGTATCGAAGGCGATACGCATGAAAAATGTTCCGTCAACGGGGTTTGTCGTGTGTTGTGCAGATTCGGTGATATTAGCCCCTTGTTCGTAGAGTATTTTTGACACCTTCGCCACGATACCTGGCTGATCAGGGCAAGAAATTAAAATGCGACCGTGCAAAATGTTTGTTGAGGAAAGCTCTGTCATACGTTTGCCACACTCCTAGTTTCTCTCTATCGTTTGGTGCTTAAAGTAAACTATAGATCAGCTTCCAGCGCTTTTCAATTTCATTGACGTCGTGTATTTGTGGTGTGTACAATTGAGGCGGAGACTGGCGGTGATCCTGTTTTGTGATGATTGATGAACATGCGGATGTTGTGCACGATGTAGAGAGACTGCTACGCCAATTAACGATAGAACTGCGTCGGCGAGGTAGAGCAATTTTAACTGATTTTGAAATCACCCCCGCACAGTTCGAAGCTCTTGTCATGGCTGAGGATGCGCCACGATTGACTGTTGGCGATCTTGGGGCCAAACTGGGTCTCGCTTATAGTACAGTCACCGACTTAATCGATCGCTTGGAACGACATGGCTACGTCGAGCGTATTCGTGATGTTAGTGATAAGCGTATGGTCAGAGTTGGCGTGATGGAAAAGGGACAGGCATTGATTGAAGAGGTGCTTCTGGCGAGGCGTCTTTATCTAGCTAAAATCTTGTCCGTCATGTCTGAGGATAAAAGGTTGGTCTTCGTCGAGGTGCTGAATGTTCTTGGACAGCAGTTGCATGATAACCACGTCAACATGTGATGGTTAGACGCCTTTTTATCGTGAGCGTATGGTAGAGTGGGAGACTTCAGGCGGGGTGACAGCACATGCGCAATAAACCCATCGGAGTGATGGATTCTGGCGTTGGCGGGTTGACAGTGGTATCGGAATTGTGGCGACAATTGCCACGAGAATCCGTGTTATTTTATGGGGACTCGTTACGATGTCCCTACGGCGATCGATCTAATGATGAGATCCGTCGTTTTACCTTTAAGGCGCTTGATTTTTTGTACGATCAAGGTGTCAAAATGCTTGTGATTGCCTGCAACACGGCAACTGCGGTGTGTTTAGAAGAAGCGAAGGAACGTTATGATGTGCCAGTGATCGGCGTGATTCGTCCCGGTGCACGTGCAGCAATTGCTGCGACGGAAGTGCAAAAAGTTGGTGTTATTGGCACAAGGGCAACGATAAAGTCAAATAGTTATCCTAAGGCATTACATCTGACGCATCGCGGTATCGATGTGGTCAGTTTGGCATGTCCGGGTTTTGTTGAACTCGTCGAAAAAGGCCCCATTCAGATGGACGAAGCGTTACCTATTGTTTCGACCTCACTACAGGACCTTAAAGACTGTGGTATAGACACACTTATCTTAGGCTGCACCCACTACCCGCACTTGGCGAAAGTGATCGCGAAAGTTCTTGGACAAGGTGTGCGACTGATCAACTCCGCTGAAGAAACGGCACGTGATGTGAGTCACTGGCTGACGGAACATGCGATGACGCGTGTAGATTTGAACGTACCTGCGCATATTTTTTATACGAGTGATGATGTTTTGCGGTTTCGTACCATTGGCGAGGCTTGGCTGGGGCAGTCAATTAATGTGCGGTTTTTCGATGTGTGGAGGGAACCAGAGGAGCCATCAAAGGAGTGGTCATGTGCGCTTAGATAAACGAAATTTTGACGAGTTGCGCCCCGTTAGTATGACGCGGGGTTATATGAAAAATGCGGAAGGATCTGCCTTGATCGAAGTGGGCGATACGAAAGTGATCTGTACCGCAAGTATCGAAGATAAAGTACCGCCTTTTTTGCGGGGAAACGGGCAAGGTTGGATAACCGCTGAATATTCGATGTTGCCGCGTGCGACAGAGCAGCGAACACAACGTGAGGCAACTCGTGGGCGTTTGTCCGGGAGGACGATGGAAATTCAGCGTTTAATTGGACGCTCCCTGCGTGCCGTGATCAATCTCAAAGATTTGGGAGAACGCACGCTGTGGATTGATTGTGACGTTATTCAAGCTGATGGTGGCACACGCACAGCGGCGATCACGGGGTCGTTTTTAGCTGTTGTGGATGCGCTCGTGGCGCTAAAGCAACGAGGAACGTTGAAAAATTTCCCTGTCAAGGATTATCTTGCTGCGACTAGCGTTGGTATCGTACAGCACAATCTACTTCTTGACCTGCAGTATAAAGAAGATGTGGAAGCAGAAGTGGACATGAATGTCGTGATGACCGGATCAGGCCAACTAGTCGAAGTGCAGGCGACGGGTGAAGAAGCGACATATACACGTAAGCAAATGAATGAATTGATGGACTTGGCAGAGTATGGGGTATTGCAATTGATCGAACAACAAAAACTTGTGCTTGGAGACAATGGTCAGTACATTGGATTACGCGCATAAAGGGAGTCCAAGGCATGACCGTGCGAGTTGTGTTAGCTTCAAAAAACCCTGGCAAAGTGCGGGAATTTCAACAGGCATTTGCGTTGACACATGGTATTGATTTTTTGACGGTGCCAGATGATCTCGTAATGCCGCAAGAGACTGGTGCAACTTTTTTGGATAATGCGTTGCTAAAAGCAAGGTATGTTTCTGACACCCTACATACGGTAGCACTCGCTGATGATTCGGGGCTTTCTGTCGCGGCGTTGGGTGGGGGACCAGGTGTGTATTCTGCACGGTATGCAGGTGTTCATGCGACTGATGAACAAAATTGCACGAAACTTCTTCAGACGCTTCAAGAAGTTGCTGACGATAACCGTCACGCGCGTTTTACAGCGGCCCTTGCTTTGGTCTTTCCTGATGGACGCGAGATTACCGTGACGGGTCATTGTGATGGCTATATCCTCAGAGAATATCGGGGTTCTGGTGGGTTCGGATATGATCCGTTATTTTATTTTCCTGCGCTTAAAAAAACGTTCGCGCAGATGAGTTCTGAAGAGAAGAATCAGATCAGCCACAGGGCACAAGCGTTGCACCTCTTGCATCCGAGTTTCTGTTTACTTGAATAATTTGTGGAATCACGCTATAATACAGCAGTTACTGCGTCCCAGTAGCTCAGTAGGATAGAGCAACAGCCTTCTAAGCTGTGGGTCGGGGGTTCGAATCCCTCCTGGGACGCCATTTAGGAAGTGGAGGATCTCTTATCATGAGCGTGAAATGGGAAAAAACCGAAGCCAATGTGGGTATTTTAGACGTTGAGGTTGCCTCTGAACAAGTCGATCGCGCGATTGATCGTGCGTTTAAAAAAGTAGTCAATCAAGTCAATGTTCCTGGTTTTAGAAAAGGTAAAGTACCGCGTCGGATTTTTGAAGCTCGTTTTGGCATTGAATCGTTATATCAAGATGCTTTGGATATCTTGCTTCCTGAAGCCTATTCGGCAGCTGTACTTGAAGCGATGCTTGAACCTATCGATCGTCCCAGTATCGATGTGGTGCAAATGGAAGCGGGCAAACCGTTAGTTTTTAAAGCCACAGTGACGGTAAGACCGGAAGTTGTTTTGGGTGATTATCGTGGCGTTACATATGAGGACAAATCTTTTGAGGTAACCGAAGAGGATGTAGCAGCCGAATTTGACCGTATCCGCAATGGTCATGCTGAATTGCAAGTTGTTGATGATTCAACCGCAGAACTCAAAGACATTCTTGTTATGGATTTTAAAGGCTTTGTGGATGGACAACCTTTTGAAGGCGGTGAAGCCGAGAACTACCAGATTGAGCTTGGATCAGGAACGTTCGTGCCTGGATTTGAAGATCAACTTGTCGGTATCTCAGCTGGTGAAGATCGGGAGATTGTGATCACGTTCCCGGAAGATTACCATGTGAAGTCTTTAGCAAACCAAGAAGCTCACTTTCAAGTGCATGTGCATGACGTGAAACGTCGCGTGTTGCCGGAACTTGATGATGACTTCGCTCGCGATGTCAGCGAATTCGATACGATCGAAGAATATAAAGCAAGTGTTGTCAAAGAACTCGAACACCGCGCAGAACATGAACATGAGCATTATGTGCAAGACGCAGTGATCGAAAAAGTCGTTGATGGTGCGACGATCGATCTGCCTGCTGTCATGATCGAAAGTGAAATCGACAGTCAAGTGCGTGATTTTAGTGCCCGCTTGGAGCAACAAGGTATTCCTTTGGATGCTTACCAAGAGTTCACTGGCACAACGGTGGAAGAACTTAGGGCTCAGTTTCGTGAAGATGCAGAACGTCGAGTTCGCACGTCCTTAGTTCTTGAAGCGATTGCTAAAGCAGAGGATTTTCAAATTAGCGATGAAGAAGTTGACCTTGAGGTACAAAAAATCGCTGATGCAGCACGCCTTGAATTTGCAGATGCAAAGGAACTTCTAAGCAACAATGATTCAGGACTTGCATCGATTAAAGATGGCATTCTATCACGCAAAGCCGTGGAATTTCTTGTCCAGCATAGCGTTCAAGCTTAAGATTGTGTACAATGAGTATGCATTATCATTATAAGGCACAATGTATGTGCCTTATTTTTTCCTAGGCGGCGTATTGGCGCAGTCTAGTTAGGAGGATAAAACAGATGAGTCTTGTACCGATGGTGATTGAACAAACCAGTCGCGGAGAACGAGCATACGACATCTATTCGAGGTTACTGAAAGATCGCATCATTTTTATTGGTACACCGATTGATGATTACGTTGCCAACTCTGTCGTAGCTCAGCTGTTATTTTTAGCTTCTGAAGACGGTGAGAAGGATATTAGCCTCTACATCAATAGCCCTGGTGGATCTGTCACAGCTGGGATGGCTATTTTTGATACAATGCAGTATATTAAACCTCAAGTTTCGACGATCTGCGTTGGTCTTGCTGCAAGCATGGCATCGTTGTTGCTTACAGCCGGCGCCAAAGGTAAGAGGTACGCGTTGCCGAACAGTGAGATTATGATTCATCAGCCTCTGGGTGGTGTTCAGGGGCAGGCATCTGATATTAAAATTCACGCCGAGTGGATTTTAAAGACCCGTCGCAAATTGAACATGATTTATGTCGAACGCACCGGTCAATCGCTAGAACGCATTGAACAGGATAC
>DAHWJX010000007.1:0-16939 GCA_027343965.1 Caryophanales bacterium
CTTTGCCTACGGGGTACCGAAATCTCGGATTCTTCTTTTTGATGATCTTAGAAATAAGTTGCACAACTTCATTAGGATCACCACTTGTGCGTGCGATATGTTCCACATCTTTTTTTAAGGCCTCAATCCGTACTTTATAGGGAGAATTGGCGTCCATGGCGGAGTGCTCCATGCCTTTTTCCCAGATGCTTGTGTTATAAGATGCAGGTTCAATCAACACGACACGTACATGATAAGGCGCCATCTCAAGACGCAATGATTCCGATAATCCTTCAAGAGCAAACTTCGAGGCGGAGTACGGCCCCATGCCAGGGAATCCTAACACGGCACTGATGCTGCTCACGTTAATGATCAGTCCTGAACGTTTTTGCCGCATCGAAGGCAACACAGCTTGCATCATGGTTAACGATCCAAAGAAATTGGTCTCAAATTGTTCACGCCACTTAGAAAGGGAAATGTCTTCGACAAAGCCACCAGATGCAAATCCTGCGTTATTGATTAAAACGTCAATGTGATCATAGTCTGTTAGAAGGCGTTGGATAAATAAAGGGATAGAAGCCATGTCGGTAATATCAAGGTGGCGAATATCGATAGGTTGATGTACGCCTTGGCTAAGCGCTTTTTCTTCGATAACAGAACGCTTATCGAGATTACGGATGGCTGCAATGACACGGTAGCCCTCGCTTGCGAGAGCTACCGCGGTTGCTAATCCAAAGCCGCTTGAAGCACCAGTAATCAGTACAGTAGTTGAGTTGTTCGTAGACACGTATGATCTCATTCCTTACACAAGTAGGATCATACTAATTGTACCATGACAAATCGGTTATCATGTAATCTTCCCTCTTTCCATATCTAGTTTTTAAACGTTACGGACGCTTCGTAAAAAGTGGGTAATCCAAGGTTCATACGCTTGGTTGGACTGTTCATTGTTGATGATGATTTCACGAATACTATGAGCAAATGGAGCCAGATACACGGTATATGTTCCGCCTGTGGGCCAGGAAAACACGAGTTCTCTTCCGTATCTTGAACCTGAATTGTGTAACACTTTTGCTGTCTTATAGGCATGAAGAAGTTGTGACGCCACTTGGTTAACAGTGTGGTAAGTATTGGTGTCGACGGCTACTCCCATCAAGATCCGGTATGTTGTGTGCGTTTTATTCAGCAATGCTCCACCTGCAAGGACCATAGTGGGGGAACCATCGTTGACCGAAACGAAGGACGATGGATATGAGAATTCAATCCAGTTATTTAGATGGTGCACACGCCAAGTTTGGCTCACGACATGCGACGCACGACTTGCGCGCGTTACCTGTGCAAGTGGCAACCAAAGCACCAAACCGAGGGCTGCTATAAAAATTACCGCCAAACGTACTTTAAATGAACGATTGTCAACCATATTGATCGCCCCGCTTTTTATCGGTCCCATATATGAGACGAGATCCATTTCAAAAAGTTTCACTGTAACGGATGGAATTAGAAAATTTTATGGTATCGCCTGTATGCATACCATGGAGTAGCTTTCCACATACTCCATGCAGAGGTGATACAACACATGACAACGGCCATGGAGTCCTTGGAAAATGTCCAAATATCCCCGAATTTAGATGAAAATGATAGTATGCTAAAAGAGTTGTTGGGCATCGGCGTGAGCTGGGATCTCATTGCCAAACCATTTGTTTTTGAAAATATCCGTATGACAGCGTACACGGCAAACGGTTATTTTTTGACCATGAATATGGTCATGATCGTCGAAAATATGGAAATGACAATCAAGGAATTTGTGAGCCGAAACCCAGACGGCTTTGAATTAAAAGATCTCGTGAACTACCTCAACGTAACCGTGAGCTTTGTACAGGTGCAAATCGTGGATAAGATGAAAGATGCAGTGCGATTCATCCTATCAGGTCCCTTGGTGATTTTTCTTGATGGTTATTCACAGGTTTTACTTATTGATACCCGCGTATACCCGATGCGCGGCATTCAAGAACCTGAAGTTGAGCGCGTGGTACGGGGACCTAAAGACGGTTTCACGGAAACGATGTTGATCAATGTTGTCCTTATCCGTCGCCGCATGCGTGATCCTCGTTTACGTGTCGAGCTGATCCAAGTCGGGACGCGTTCGCAGACTGACGTTAGTCTCATTTATCTTGAAGATGTTACCGATTCAAAACTTGTTGATCATATGCGCAAGGAATTGAAGGCCATGAACACCGATACCGTCGCGATGGGTGAGCAGGCAGTCACTGAATATCTTGGCAAGGTAAAGTGGAATCCATTCCCTATAGCGCGGTACACAGAACGGCCTGACGTTGCCGTAACTAGTATACTTGAAGGTCAAGTAGTTATTGTTGTTGATACCACGCCAGAAGTCATTATTGCACCAGCCACTGCATTTCATCATATTCATCATCCTGAAGACTATCACGTGTATCCGATAAATGGCACATATTTGCGGTGGGTTCTTATCTTTGGCGCGATCATATCGGTATTTTCACCAAGTTTTTTTATCGTGTTAGCGCAGTTTGGCCATTATTTACCTAAGGGAATTGCTTCGATTGTAATTCCCAAACCGTTACCGTTGCCTTTGGGCTTTCAATTTCTTATCGCGCAGATATCTGTTGACTTATTTGAGCGTGCTGTTGTAAATACTCCAACGCCTATGGCGACAGCCATTGCCGTTGTGGCAGCTCTTGTCTTTGGTCAATTTACCGTTATGATGAATCTGGTGACCCCTGAAGTTCTTGTATTTATGGGTGCGGCTGTTATCGCACAATTCGCTACATCATCGCATGAATTGGCATCGGCCAATCGTATCTTACGCTTAGGCTCAATCTTCATCACCTGGGCGTTTGGATGGATCGGTTATATACTTGCTGTGGTCGGCGTGATTGTCTTATTATCCACCACACGGTCGTTTGGAGTTCCCTTCTTTTGGCCCATTATCCCCTTTGATTGGGAGGGTATCAAAGGGGCTTTTATCAGGCGACCGCTCTTTGAAGAAGATAAGCGTCCTAAGATTTTTCGACCCAAAAGTTATACCCGCCGTGGCTAGGCCTGTCATTCCTTTACGTGCATCGGTATAATATCGATAGAATGATTGTAAAGGGGCATGGTCTCATGAACAAGGCCGACAAGCCGGAAAAACGTCCGTTTGAGTCCCGGCTGAGCTTGGTCTTTATCGGGGTATTTGCTACTGTTTCTGTATTGATATTAAGACTGGGCTATCTTCAGGTAAAAGTTGGATCACAGTTTATACAAGAATCGAACATCAATGCCTACGATACGCTAACGGTCGCACCATCGAGAGGATGGATTTACGATCGCAACCACTACCTCTTAGCGGCGGATAAACCTACGTTTGATGTTGTGTTCACGAATCTTAACTCAAGTGCACAAAATCCAGTTGCGATTGCTGATCGACTGGCCGTGCCCTTTGGTATGTCCGCCAAAACTATTGTGAATGCAATGCAATTGAAAGGATATAATCCGCAGGTCACGATTCTGCAAAACGCATCGACGCGTTCCGTATCTTATGTGGAAGAGCATGCGACAAGTTTACCTGGTGTTACCGTCATTGCAACACCAGTACGTTATTATCCCTATGATGCTCTGGCAGGCCATGTCCTTGGGTATATTGGTGCTATTCCGAACACATCGAGCGCCGCTAAACAGTATGCTAACTATCCACCCAATGCGTTGGTGGGCCTTGATGGGATAGAGGCGCAGTACGAGACACTATTGCAGGGCAAGCCTGGGACTATGCGGGTAGAAGTGAATAATCAGCAAGTGCCCATGCGCGATCTTGGTTTGTATCCGGCGCCTGTTGCAGGAGACAACCTTGTGTTGAACATCGATAGCCATCTGCAAGATGTCTTACAGGAAGCGATTAAGCAGCAGGTGCAAAGCTTGCAAACGCAAGGTTCTTCTTGGGTAGATTCTGGTGTCGCTGTTGCGATGGACCCTAACACGGGTGCTGTGCTTGCGATGGGAAGTTACCCTTTTTACAATCCGCAATGGTTTGTTGGAGGAATTAGTCAAAAACACTATAATCAATATTCGCAAGCGGCACTTAATCAGGCTGTATCAGGTTTATTCATGCCGGGATCAACAGAAAAACCGTTAACATTGATGTATGCATTAAAGCAGGGCGTTATCACACCTTATACAACCGTGTATGATCCGGGGTACTTAATGGTGGGCAACACCAGGCTAAATGAATGGGTTCCTTATGGTTTTGGCACGGTTACGTTACCCGAAGCACTCGAATATTCGTCCGACGTCTACTTATATCAGGTAGGTCTGTGGTTAGGTCATTATCCCCCTGCGAACGGCAATATTAATGCTTGGATGAATGGCGATCGGGTAAAGGCATTTAATGGACTGGCGAGTTATGCGAAACAATTCGGCCTCACGTCTTTGACGGGTGTGGATCTACCCAATGAACAAACAGGGTACTTTCATGATAACGGTTATTTGTCTGACTTAGCTTACATGGCGATTGGTCAGGATCAGGCCTATACTGCTGTTGGACTTGCACAGTATGTGTCGGCTATCGCTAATGGTGGTAAACGCATGAAACCAGAAGTGTTGCATGAAGTGTTGTCCCCAACCGGTAAGGTACTACAAGTTATAAAACCGGTCATGATGAACAGAATTCCCGTGACTCAGAGTAATTTGAACATTATTCGTGAAGGAATGCTTTGGGTAACCACACAGCGCTTGGGCACCGCCTGGTCGACATTTCTAGGGGATCCGTACTCGGTTGCTGGCAAAACTGGTACAGCGCAAACCGGCGTCAAAGGTCGGGACATCGCGTTATTTATTGGTTGGGCGCCGTTTAACCATCCAAAAATTGCCGTGGCCGTGATCGTCCCTGGCGCTGGTGAAGGGTACCTGTCCTCAGGACCTGTGGCCAGAAAAATTATTGATGCATATTTGAGTGAATTGGCGGCCAAAAAGCCCATTGCGCCAACGCCGATCCATGTAAATTAAAAGAAGGGACAGGTGTATTCCTTGGACAATTTCTATCAGAGCATACTGGAATTGATTATTGATACGTCTACTAATCTTCCTCCTGACGCAAGAAGGGCTCTTGCTCGCGCACGCATGCACGAAGATGCTGGCAGCAGAGCGTCGCTTGCTTTAGAAACGATCATCGATAATGTATTGACGGCGGATGCGGAGCAAGGGCCTATCTGTCAAGATACTGGTATGCCGACATTTGAAGTGATGGTTCCCGTAGGAGTCAATCAATTGGTGATGGAACGGCAAATTAAAGAGGCTGTTGTTGAAGCGACTCGGTTGGGCAAGCTTCGGACGAATTCTGTGGATTCCTTGACAGGTAAAAATACAGGCAACAATTTAGGCCCGGGAACCCCAGTCATCCATTTTCATCAGTGGGATCAGGAAGATATCGAGATGCGCCTTTTGCTAAAAGGCGGTGGATGCGAAAATAAGAACATCCAGTACAGTTTGCCGACTGAGCTTGACGGGTTAGGTAAGGCAGGGCGGGACTTGGATGGCGTGCGTAAATGTATCTTGCATGCCATTTATCAGGCGCAAGGGCAAGGATGCGCGGCAGGATTTATCGGTGTATCGATCGGTGGCGATCGAACAACGGGGTACCAACACGCTAAAGAGCAATTGTTTCGCTCCATGGATGATGGTAATCCTGATCCAAGTTTAGCTAGGCTTGAAGAGTATATTATGGAAAATGCGAATCAGTTGGGCATTGGCACGATGGGGTTTGGTGGAAAAGTGACTTTGCTTGGGTGTAAGATCGGCGTTCAAAACCGGCTTCCGGCAAGCTTTTTCGTATCTGTGGCGTACAATTGTTGGGCATTTCGCCGCCAGGGCATTCGTATGGATGCGACAGGCAACATTTTGTCGTGGTTGTATAAGGATGGGATCAGTGGACTAGATCAAGCCGATACGTCTATGTTGCGCGATGGCGCCAAAGTGCTGCATGCTCCTATCTCAGAAGAAGAGATCCGGTCATTGTCAGTAGGCGATGTCGTCATCATCGATGGCGAGTTGCATACAGGTCGTGATGCGTTGCACAAGTTCTTAATGAATCATGATGCTCCTGTGGATGCACGTGGTGGTGTGCTTTATCACTGCGGTCCTGTGATGTTGCAGGATGACGACAACCAGTGGCATGTTAAAGCAGCGGGCCCGACGACAAGTTCCCGTGAGGAACCTTATCAAGCGGATATCATTAAGAAACTTGGGTTGCGCGTTGTTATTGGAAAAGGCGGCATGGGCGCCAAAACGTTACAGGCTTTACAGGATTATGGGGCTGTCTATCTCAATGCTATCGGTGGCGCCGCACAGTATTATGCAAAATGTGTGGAACGCGTTGACGGCGTTGACTTCCTGGATCAATTCGGAATTCCCGAAGCGATGTGGCATATCACGGTTAAAGGATTTGCGGCGATTGTTACAATGGATTCCCATGGTAATAGCTTGCATTCCGATATCGACCAGTTTTCGAAGAAAAAACTGGGGGATTTCAAAGAGCCTGTCATGTAGGCGATGCTATAAAAACATACTGCCGCTTTCTTACCCGGAAGCGGCAGTATGTTATAAAAAAGGCCATAAAGGGGAGAGTATAAGCTCGCCTAATTTTTGCACTAGTGGTCTGTGAACCCATTCATGCAACTCCAACTCTCTACAGGCCTTGCTATCTTGCGCAAACACAACCTTCATTTGCTCCGCCAACTCTTCGTGAAAAAATTCCAAGTTCATCTCGTAGTTGCCCATGAGACTCATGCGATCCAGATTGGCTGTGCCGATTGTCGTCCATTTGCCATCGATCGTTGCCGTTTTAGCATGAATCATCGCGCCTTGATATAACCAGATGCGAATGCCTTGCTGGAGGCAATCCGTAAAATAGGTCCGTGCCAGCCAATCTGCCAGCAAGTGATTCGACTGCTCAGGCACCATCAGTTGCACATTAACTCCGCGTTTGGCGGCTTTGATTAAGGCATGTAATACATAGCGATCTGGAATGAAATAAGGAGTAGTCAAATAAATTTGTTCTTTTGCCAAGTCGATTGCATCGATGTACATTGACCGAATAGGAAATGTGATTCGCGATGGATTGTTGGCATAAACCCGAATGTTAGGCTGTAAAGCTGTGACAGTTGAACCTAGTGCAAGATCTTTTTTAGTGTTGTCATTCCAGATAGTAATAAATGATTGATATAAATTCGTGGCTGCATCGCCAAGGATGCGAACATGTGTATCACGCCATTTTTTCCCATACAAATCACCGATATTGTACCCTCCGACATAGCCGATGCTTTCATCAACGATAAGCAATTTGCGATGATCTCTTGCCAACCGCCTTGGATCGATGATGTCGATCAAATGCCGCCAAGCATGATAGCGACATACATGAATATTTTCAGGGAAACGTTTAAAAGACCGACGCACCACCAGATTAGCAAAGGCATCAAAGATAACATACACTTCAATGCCCTCATTAGCCTTTTCAATTAATGCGTTTTTCATTTCATTGCCGATTTTATCGCCTTTCCAGATGAACGACTCTAGACAAATGCGGCGCGTGGCGTGTCGGATATCCTCCAACATATAGGCATAAAGATCATTGCCGTACGTGAATAGTTGCACTTCGTTGTTGCCGATCGTTAGCGGGTCAAGGTGAAATCGTCCGAGCAGGGTGTTGTGGCGATGGCGACGAAAGCGGGTATTTAATGCAGAGACGGCGACGACGATGATCTGTAAAGAAATAATGATGCCAATAGCCAATAAGAATCCATTTTCAACATTCACATGAATAGGCACCTTTTATCGACTCCCCATCTCCATTCCTAGAGAAATTATCCCATTTAAACATAGAGTCTACGCCTAGATAAATCAAGTAAGCATGCACATAAAATCTACAGGCTGAATATAAAAGTTGTATGTGGGAAAAACTTTTGCCTTATCGCAAAATCGTGATATAATCAAAACAGAAAAAGAATTTTCTGTTTTTTATGCGAGGTGGTAACAATGAGTGTGATGTCTCCTGAAGAGCCATTGCAAGGTGTTCTGGAACCCGGTCAGCTCTCGAAATCCCGGCGCACTCGTCTAGGGCGTAAAGCTCTAGGTCCTGGTCTCCTTATCTTGATGTGGTCGTTGCGGATTTATGTATTTTTAGCGCTTCCGCTTGTTGGGTATGTTTTCTTCAGTTCCTTAAAAGGCTGATCGGCCGCGATACAGAAAAAGCGAAGGGAAGTTATCCTTTCGCTTTTTCTGTATTATCACGCAAAAGAGAAATGGAAATGGCGATAATGCCTAAGATGGTGACGCCGATAAAGGTGAATCGAAAACCATCAAGGAGTGCGGTGACAGGAGCGTGTAAGGGGTTATACCCAAATGACTGAATGACGCCTTGAAAGATGGCAAAGGAATAGGCTATCCCGAACCCCTGGCCAAGTGATCTTGCCATATTGAGTACCCCAGAAGAGACCCCAAGACGATGTCTTGGGGTACTGCCCATAACCGTACTGTTATTCGGAGGCGTAAAGATCCCCATCCCGATCCCAATAAGTAGCAAAGCTATCGTGATATAGAAAAAAGAAGTCGTCGCTGTGATAAATGTAAGCGCGATAACACCAAGTGTCGATAGAGCCATACCGATGATAGTAGGCAATTTGGAACCTAAGCGATCCGCGATGCGTCCTGCGATAGGAGCTAAAAGCATCATGCCAACAGGGAGCGGTGTGGTGAGAAGGCCTGATATGGAAGATGGCTTTTTGAGCACCTCGTCATAGAAATAAGGGATAATGAACAGTACACCGTACATAAGTGCGTAGGAAATGGCGCCTGTAGTATTTCCCCATGTGATTTGACTGATCTTAAATAGCGCTAGATCGATCAAAGGTGCTTTGTGGTGTTTTTCTTGCCATAAAAAAGCGAGTACGAATACAACGAAAAGGCCGAAACAGGACAAGATAAAAAGAGAAGCCCAGCCTTTCTCATTGCCCTGGTTTAAGCCAAGTAAAACAGCGACTAAGGCAATGCCAAGTAATAGAGCACCGAGATAATCAAAGTGTTGTCCTTTGGCTGATTCATCTTTTATTTTATCTTTTGGCAAAATGAGAGCGGCCATCGTTGTCCCAATGATCCCGACAGGGACATTAACATAGAAAATAGCGCGCCAACCGAACCCTGCGATGAGCAATCCGCCAATCGCTGGACCTAGGGATAACCCGACTGCCAAAGCGGAACCTTGAATGCCGATTGCTTTGCCTCTGACTGCGCTCGGCACAGCGGCTGTAATAATGGCGACGCTATTGGACTGAAGCATGACAGCTCCAATCGCCTGTAAAATGCGTGCTAAGATAAGAATGGAGATATTGGGTGAGGCGCCGCACAATGCGGAACCAACAATAAAAACAGAAAATCCAATCGTGTATAATGGCCGCCTCCCTACGATATCTGCGAGGCGGCCAAAAACGGCCAACAAAGCAGTCAACGTGAGTAGGTAGGCTAGAGCAACCCATGCTGTTGCGCTAAAGCTCACGTGAAATTGTCGCCCAATGGCTGGCAAAGCGACCGTGATAATACTGCCATCAAGTGCTGCCATAAAAGCGCCAATACATACTGTACCGACTACAAACCAATGATAATTGGGTCTTGCTGTAATTTTGCGAAGCGGAAGTGACAGTCTGGGTTGAACGATGTCTGTTAAGGGATCAGATGTTTGCACAAAAAGGGCCTCCTAAAGTACGGTTCGTTGCAATCGAACTTTATATTGATACAAGTCTGAACGATATCGAGCGATGGAATATTCGACTGGTTTGCCTGTCACATCTTGTGTCGTCCGTTCAATGACAAGAAGTGGACTTGATGGCGCGCAACGCAGTAATGCGGCATACTGCTCATTGGCAATCTCGGCGCTGATGGACTGTGCACCAGAGGCAATAACAATACCGTGAGCCTCCAACATTGAATAAATGTAAGGTGGTTTATCTACGGTATCATCAAATAATCCAGCTAAAGCTTCGGGAAGATAGGACTCATCATAAAAAATAGGTTGAAGATCGGCCTTTGCTGTTCTTGCAATAAGCACAACATTGCTGTCGAGCGCCACTTGCAATTGAGTTGCTACACGAAAATCTGCTTGTACCATGGAGACACTATGCTCAAGCGTAACTACCCTTCCACTTTGCTCTAACTCTTCTGCGAATCCATACAGCGGTGACGAGGTGATGATATGTTCTTGCTTTGCCACAAACGTTCCGCGCCCAGCATGACGAATCAATTTGCCAGCTACGACGAGGTCCTGAATGGCTTGTCGCACGGTTGTTCGTGAGACACCATGCATCGTCATTAATTCCTGCTCAGTCGGTATCATCGTTCCAGGAGGAAAGACGCCTGAATTGATACTTTCGAGCAGGATTGATTTGACTTGTAGATAGAGCGGATAGCCAGTTCGTAGCACGATAAATCATCCTTATCGTCATCGTATTGTCATGACATTATGATGTCTATAGTGTATGTCGTGATTTTCCACGATGTCAATAGGAAAAGAGGGCCGTACAACGGCCCTCATGAATCCATGTCTACAGCGTCACTGACTTTTTCCATAAGTTTAGAAGCGCTGAAAGAACCGTTGTTGTTTCGGCGCTTGACAACCTCCCAAGTTGCGATTCCAAGTCCTGCACCAAGTAGCATGACAGGAATGACATTCATCTTTGACTGCCTGGGAGCAGGCCTACGCATTCCTTCAATGATGTCCCACATGGCTTGCACCACCTCCGCTACTAACGTGTGCAGACCGATGATGATCAATGCACTTGGGGGTACGCCGATGTATTCCATTGCAAGTTTGCTATGGTAAACTTGCAAGAGTGAGGCAAATGGTCACGCGGGATGGTGAGTTATTGCACGAGATAGCACAAGCTTTGCTACAGTATTACGCTGCAAAAAGTCGACAACTTCCGTGGCGGGATACGTCAGACCCGTATAGGATTTGGGTGTCTGAGGTGATGCTGCAGCAAACCAGGGTAGAAACGGTAATCCCTTATTTTCAGCGTTTTATCACTCGCTTTCCAGATGTGCATACCCTGTCGCAAGCTAACGATGACGAAGTGATCAAGTACTGGGAAGGCTTGGGGTATTACTCTCGGATTCGAAGACTTCATGAGGCTGTTCGTGAAGTGGATGAAACTTACGGTGGTATAATTCCTTCGGAATTTGCATCTTTTCGTGTGTTGCCTGGTGTGGGAGACTATACGGCGGGAGCGGTTCTTTCGATCGCGTATGGGAAAGATACGGTAGCGGTGGATGGAAATGCAATGCGCGTTTTTTCACGGGTATACTGTATCAACGAAGATGTTGCATCGGCAAATGCCAAACGCAAAATTACAAAAAAGGTTCAGGAGATACTTCCATCTGGCTATGCAGGGCAATTCAATCAGGCTGTGATGGATCTCGGGGCAACCATTTGCACGCGATCAAAACCAAAGTGCGATGCCTGTCCGATTCATGCCCTGTGTTGTGCGAACATATCCGCAACGCAGGATCGGTACCCTGTAAAAAAGCCCAAAAAGGTAGTACCTACCTTACTTTATCACGCTTTTCTGATTCGCTATGATAATCGGATCTTAGTTCGGCAACGCCCAAAAAAGGGTTTGTTGGCTGGATTGTGGGAGTTGCCGAATCTTGCGTGTGAAGAAGTAGCTATGATAGATGAGGATGCCATTTGTGATGATGCGATGATGGCTTTTTCTGTCAAGACAGACACCCCTGTAGTATACCTAGGGGAGTATGAACATGCGTTTTCTCATGTAAAATGGCGTATGTACTTGCATGCCATGCGTGCGTCATCAGACGAATGTGCCAGTGGGTGTCGATTCGTGTCACCAAATGAGCGTAGTTTCATGACATTTGGCACGATATTTAATAGAATGATGCAAGAGACTATAAGTTAGTAGGGAGGGTAATTGATGGATGACTTGATGATTGAGATTGATCAGCTAGGTGCGTCTCGTCTCGTTGAGATACTTAATGAAGAATATAATGATAAGCTGCGAGTTCGCATTGTAGCATCGCCTGGGTGAGGTGGCGTTCGTCTTACTATTGCTCTGGATGAGCAATCTGCACGCGACCGAGTGTTTACCGTTCAAGATGTTCCACTAATCTTTGATCCATTTACTTTGCAAGTTATGCAGGGGCAACTCTCTATTCACTACAATGAAACCTATGATAGTTTCCATGTCACAGGTCCAGAGTTGGATTCAAATTGTTGTTGATGTAAGATAGCATAGAGTGGATGGATTATGATATGGGAAAAGTGCACAGTACGAGTAAGACATTATACCTTGACGTAGCAGCACAGATTGAGGCTACTGTCATGCGCGGCGAGTGGATGCCGGGTCAGCGTTTGCCGACTTTAGCCGATCTCGCCGCGCATTTTCAAGTTTCTCGCACGGTGATACGCGAAGCATGCAGTTTATTGATCGGATCTGGTTTACTTGAGTTGCGTCAAGGTGATGGAACGTATGTCCGGTTATTTTCTCCGGAGACCATCCTACGCCCTATGCATGCTGCACTACTTGTGGGGTCTTCTGACGTTAAAGGTCTCCTTGAAATTGCCTTATGGCTGGAGTCTGGGCTTGCCCCAGCAGCTGCACAAAGGCGTACAGAAGCACATTGCGCCAAACTCGCTGAGGCTTTATTTGCTATGGAGACAGGATATCCTGATAGTGCAATACTCACAGAAGCGGAACGGTCATTTCATTTGGCTTTGGCCGATGCATCTGGTAACGTGATAGCTGCTAATCTTTTGCGGGTGTTGTATCAACCTCTTGTGAGTGTTTATCATTTATTGGCAAAAGAATCGAATTTTTCGCAAGTAACGGTGGCTATGCATCGAGCCTTGTATGATAGTGTTTGTCTGAGAAACTCGACCGGGGCAGAGCGGCAAATTGTCCTGTACAGGCAACAATTGTTAGATTTTGCGCAATTACTGCGTGATATGCCTGATCATGAATAAAAGGATGTTGAGACGGTGACGAAACGTCATAAAATTATGTTCTTTTTTCTATCTGTCTTTGTCATTGTAATGCTGGGTATAGGTGCTCTTTTGATGGAGAGTAATTTGGCACTCGCCTTACTTTTGTTTGTCATTGCTCTTTTGGCTGCCGGTAGTGGTTTTATTGCACGAGGAAGAATCTTGCGTCGATAGACCTATGTTGGAAAGAATGGTGATGATTCATGGAGTCGATGCGCACTATCTTTGTCATCGATGATGAGGAAGGCGTAAGGACTATCGTGGAGCGTTATCTAGAACGTGAAGGGTTTGATGTTTACAGTTTTAAAGATGGTGAGACAGCGCTTGCCCGTATGCAAGACGCTATGCCTGATATGGTAATTCTTGATATCATGCTGCCTGGTGCCAGCGGTTATGATGTATGCAAGTGGATACGAGGGAAAAGTGACATCCCTATTATTATGGTGTCCGCTCGCGATGAAGAAGTGGACCGTATACTAGGGCTGGAATTGGGTTCCGATGATTATCTCTCTAAGCCATTTTCACCACGTGAACTTGTGGCGCGCGTGCGCACGGTATTTCGGCGTTTGCGACCATCAATGCCTACTGTTCCCATACCTGTAGCCTACCCCATGTGTGCCGATCTTATCCTGCATGATGACGAGCGACGTATCTTGTGCAACGAAGAAGACATTGTGTTAACGGCAAAGGAATTTGAACTTTTGGGTTACTTTATTCGACATAAAGGAAGAGCGTTTACAAGGGAACAATTGTTAACACAGGTTTGGGGATACGACTTCATCGGTGATGAACGGGCTATCGACGATCTTGTGAAGCGCCTACGTAAAAAGTTGGGGGCAAAGGCTTCTCATGCAGAGATCGTGACTGTATGGGGGTACGGATATAAACTTGAATAGTGATGACGCCATATGAGAGAAAGGTGAGACGATGAAAATATCGATCACACTCAAGGTGGTGTCCGTGTATACGGTAATCGCTGTTGGCTCGTTGATTTTAGCGGGTTACTTAACCAATCAGGGTATTCACAACTACGTTCAGACTGTCCCTATTAATTCTCTACAATCCCATGTTCCTCCGAGACTCTCCATGCAAAATCCACCTGTCATGGAGCAAAAGGTGACCAAAGCTGTCGCTTCATTTGCTAGAGTATCCGATTTGCAGCGCATAGCGTCACAAATTTGGTGGACTGTGGAACTAGGATTAATGGTGTCGACCGTTATCACTATCCTTGTCGGCGCATTTGTACTGCGGCGACTGATGCGTCCTGCAGCAATCCTAAAACGGGCCATGAGTCAAGTGCAAAAGCGTAATTTTTCCCCTGTACAAACCATGCGGACAGGAGATGAATGGGAAGATATCTCTCTGGCGTTTGCTGATATGGTGCAATCCTTGCAATCGTATGATGAGGCGCACAAGCGTTTTTTGCAAAATGCGTCTCATGAACTGAAAACTCCTCTGATGGCGATTCGCGGCTATACAGAAGGCGTGCGCGATGGTGTTTTCTCAGGGAATGAATCATCACGCATCTTGGATATTGTCGTACAAGAAAGCGTCCGAATGAAAAAATTGGTTGATGAACTCATTGATTTATCGAAACTTGAAACGTTAGAAGAAATTTACGAGTTTGCTCCTGTGTCATTGCAAAAGGTCATTCGCCAAACGATAGAATTGCTTGCGCCTCTGGCGGACCAACGTCAGGTTAAGGTTTTGTGGCAGCAGGAGATAACCGAACACTTTTTGAATATGGACATGGAAAAGATGGAGCAAGCATTAATCAATATTATTGGAAATGCTATTCGCCACGCTAAAAGTCGTGTGGTCATTGCGTTGTCTTACGAGGAGCTTGTCCATCTTACCATCGAAGATGATGGCGAAGGTTTTCACGATGATGATGCTGCACGCGTTTTTGAACGTTTCTTTCATGGCGCCAAAGGCGATACTGGTTTAGGACTGCCAATTGCGCGTGCTATTATCGAAAAGCATCATGGCACAATTTTGGCAGATAACGGAACGATGGGTGGGGCGCGTTTTTTGGTGCGATTGCCACGATAAGCGGGAGAGTGAACAAGTGAAACGTGTATCCCTACAGCCAGCGTTGCAGCGTTATTTATTAAGTGTACTTGAGGTGGCTATTTTATTAGCCTTTGTTATGGTGATGCTCTTGCTATTTGCCAAAATCATTGTGTACATCTTGCCGTTTATCATCGGATTTGTGATTGCCGTGATTCTCTTTCCACTTGTCCATATCTTTGAGCGGTGGGGAATGTCGCGACGCATGTCGATCGTTTCGACATTGGTCTTGGTGATTGCTGTTTTACTGGGTCTAATAGGCTTTCTCGCTGTGCAGGGTGCAGAAGAAGCGATCAGCCTTTCGCAAAGCCTGCCACATTATTTTCACTCCTGGGCGTACTCTGTGTCACAATGGATCGAGCAAGGAATGGCTGTTTATGGGCATCTTCCTCCGAAAATCGTATCTGCAGTACAATCTGCAACGTTAACCGCTGTAGATCAGGTGCGTCAAGTCGCGTTGGCTGTATTATCTGGAGTTTTTTCTGGCGTAGCGTTTTTACCTGATGTGATCGTAGTTATTGTTATTTCTGTTGTTGCGGCATACTTTTTTATGGCACAGCGAGAATCCTTGATAAATGGTCTAAAAAAGATCTTGCCCCCGGGATGGGCGCCAAAATTAGGACTTGTAGCTGGAGACGTGGGGCGCGCCTTGGCTGGACTGGCTCGTGCCCAAGTCATTTTGATTGTCGTCACGAGTGTCATCTGCGTGATCGGGTTGCTTGTGATGGGTGTGCACTATGCGCTTATTTTAGGGATGCTCATTGGGTTGACTGGGTGGGTTCCTATCTTAGGATCGGGGATCGTAACTTTACCTTGGGCGCTTGGTGCAGTGGCTTTGGGCAACTATGTTCTCGCTATCAAGATTTTACTCTTGCAGGCAGTCGCATCGCTCGTTCGCCATACGATTGAGCCTAAAATTCTTGCTTCAAATATGGAGTTAGGCACGTTTGCAACTTTGTTTGGCATGTACGTGGGATTGACGAGTATTGGATTTATCGGTCTTTTGCTCGGGCCCATTTTGCTCATCGCCGTGCGTTCTTTGATTCGGGCACGAATGTTCATTGATTTTTTCCCGAATGCCGAGAAATCCGTAGTATCATCAGAAAACGCAAATAGTGGTCAGAAATTGGATTCTGACCACTAACATGGAGTCATTCTGTTGTAAAACGTTCCGCATTTCCGTGTGCATCAACGCGAAACCGTGGTTTTAGTGCATCATTTTCAGCATCGAGAAGTCTTCTGGCTCGTTCCATGATCGCAAGTAGTGTCCGCGAATCCTCTTCGATCTGCTCTGTGGCTACCGCTGGTGCAGGTGGCGCTGCGCTAATCTGAGTGATCTGTGGTGCAACGACCGATGATGTGGAAACTATCGGTTGTGTTACGCGTTCTTCTAACTCTCGTTTTTCCCGTGCTAATTGTTTTACTTCATCGGAAAGCTCGTGATAGCGCCGTTCGAAATCGCGTAATCCTCGAATAAGGAGATCCAAGGTGAATTCATGATCTGCCCCAAGTACGATTTGTGTTCGATTTGGCCGTCGGTTACGTCTTTCCTCTAGCGCTTTTCTACGTATCTGTTTGGCTTCGCGAATGGCGTCTTCATAATGTCTTCGTACAACACCGTTCCAGCGATAACCGCAAGCTGCTGCTGTCCGGCCTAGCAGTGCAGCAGCTTCATCAAAAGCAACAAGCTGAGTACTACCCTCTCGAATATGTCGCAAAACAAGTTCTGCTAACGTGACATCGTCCTCGGGAGTCCATGCATCCGAACGTGAAGCCCATCGCTCCATGACTTCCATTTCAGGTTCCCTCCAAATCATGATAATATCTTTATGTCCGAAA
>DAHWJX010000017.1:0-29786 GCA_027343965.1 Caryophanales bacterium
TCATGAATTTCCCGCAGGATACGGGTGCACTCGCGCTTGTTAGCAATGCCAATGCAGGAGCTAAAGGCTTGGCTGAGGTCATGTACCAACTTGTACCGATTGTGCATGGATTATCCGTGTCAAGTGGCATCGGTAATATCACGTTAAATCCTGTGACAGGGCTTCTGCAAAGTTTTTATTGGAATTCGTCGGTGTCATTAACCACCTTACCAACACCTGCTCATGCGATTTCGCTTTCTTTTGCACAGTCGTTGTGGCTGCAAAAGTATCCGATGAACCTCGAATATTTGTTAACACAACCGCAAACAGGTGGCGATCACGCGCGGGCTCATGTTGTTCTAGTGTACGCGTCGGCATCACCTGTCAATGGGACTGTTCTTGATGCTTTAACGCAACAATTTATTAACACGTACAATTATCAACAAACGGTCCCTTATGTAGGTAGCGTAAAGGATATACAAGGTGTCACTGGTGCAATGCAATTACAGTTTTTGGCAAATCTCGGTTTTCTCTCCGTTGATCAGCATGGCGATGTTCATCCCCAACAAGTGATGACACGCGCGGATTTTGTACAGACTTTGGTGAATGCACTTGGCGTAAGTGGTATGTCCACGCCACTAACGACTGCGATGATGAAGTCAATGCAAGATATTTCAACGAAGTCAGCTGCTTATCCGTTAATTGCTGATGCTTATGGACATGGATGGTTGATTCCAGGTCAATTATTTGCGCCTAACCGCCCTGCTACACGCGAATTTGCGGCGCTGACGCTTGCCCGTGCGTTAGGTTTTACAGCGCTTATCAATAAACCTGCCTTGTTTCAACTTTCTGTCCACGATGCAGCAAGTCTTTCAGGCAACGTTCGCAGAGCTGCTGCCATTATGTTAGCGACAGGGATGATGTCACCCATACATGGGAACTTCGATGGGACATCGGGCTTGACAAGATCCCAAGCGGCGGTAGCCATCGTGCAGGCCGCAGTGATAGCCAGCGTTGACAGTACTGCAGGACTTGGGACGATGCAAGGTAATATGCCGGGGTGATATGACTTTGTTTACATCTCTTTATGGTTGGTGCAACGCTTTATGCATGGACCAAAGGACGTCTGAGAACACTGTACATGCAAGATTCAGGGTAAAAGGAGGGGTTTTGGATGGACAATAAGACGAGCAATCAAGCGGATGAGCGATCATCTATGCACTTATCGCCATTTGCTTCAAAAAGTCAGGCGCAAGGCGTTTCAAAAGATGAAATCATCGCGAAAGATGAGCGCACTAGGCACGATCCGGCAAGTGAGAACATAAAGAAGCGTAGACACTAAGCAATCGAATCATTGGCTAAAAACACCTGTATCTGTTTTCGCCTTGGCTAGCATTTTGATAGGGAGTGCGAATGGTTATTTTGAATCGCACTCTTATTTTTATTCGAGCAGATACCATTCATCAATGCCGTTCTGTACTCCAACATCCAGTTTAGCGTTCCAAGAATCTGATCCAATTCGTCCTTCTTACGTTCGATCTCACTCATCTTTTGGTGAATCCATTCAATCACTTGTAGATGGGTACGTGTATTTTTATCATGATCCTGTAAGATTTCTTTCAGTTCAGCGAGCGAACACCCCACCCCTTGAAACTTCTTTACGAGTTTCAGACGCTCGATAGCCTCATCCGAATAGTTACGATAGTTATTTTTCTCTCTCTGGACATGCCGACTGTCCAACAAGCCGTTCGTGATCACCGATCACATGAATGGGGCGGCATCGGAGAACGCGGTGTTCGCACTGGCTGGAGTGCGATCATCGGTCGTCAGTCTCGCACCGTCCGTGCACGGCAAGGGAGACAAGGGCTTCGTGCCGAGACTGATCAACGTCGCTCGCACGAAGGGCGTCTCTGCCTACATCGGCGACGGGACCAACCGTTGGCCGGCCGTACATTGCCTCGATGCGGCGCGCCTGTTTCGCTTGGCGCTGGAAGCCGCCCCGGCGGGATCACGGCTAACCGGTCGCGCCGAAGAAGGGGTGCGTTTTCGTGACATCGCCGACGTCATCGGTAAGCACCTGAACCTGCCGGTGGTCAGTATTTCCCGCGAAGAGGCTGACGCCCACTTCGGCTTTCTCGGTGCCATTGCGGCGCTCGACATCCCGAGTATATCGCCAGGGTCGAGTGTACAGACTCAGGAACTCTTGGGATGGCAACCAGTTCATCCTGAACTAATTCCGGATCTCGAACAAGGGCACTACTTCGCGCAATAACTAAATCAGTTTGCTAATAGCAGGTCTCATGCGGGTTCTTTTTTGACGGAATACTTGTAACTTTATACACATATATGTATAATGATTCGGTGAGGGGGTGGCAGTATGCGTGTGGCTGTTTTTGGCGCAACAGGGTATAGCGGAACCGAGGCGATGCGTTTACTTGCTGCTAGATCGGACATTGAAATTGCATGGGTAGGATCTAACAGTAAAGCGGGCCAGTTGGTCAAAGATGTACTGCCTCAGTTGCGACATCTTGCGGTAGGTCAATTGCGTTTTGAACAAAACGTTGACCTTGTGTTTTTTAAGGAACATGTGGATGTAGCTATGCTGGCTTTGCCTCACGGTCAAGCGCAAACATTTGCTCCGCAATTGCTGAATCAAGGTATTCGCGTGATTGATTTTAGTGGAGATTTTCGGTTATCACCTGAAATTTATGAGACATGGTATAAAAGGCCATACAAAAGTGCAGACGGTACCAAAGCCGTGTATGGCTTGCCAGAACTTTTTCGCGATCGTATTCGTGATGCGTCGCTGATTGCGAATCCTGGGTGTTATGCGACGGCGGCAGAGCTTGCACTTTTACCGCTGATGGACACAGCGCTCATTGACGATCAGCATCTTGTTCTTGATGCCAAATCAGGCGTTACTGGGGCAGGGAAAAGTCCGCAACAATCCACGCATTTTGTGGAAGTCGAAGAGAGCTTGCGTGCTTATAAAGTGGGTGAGCACCAGCATACACCGGAAATTGAACAGGTGTTGTGGCAAGCTAAGCAAAAGTCGGCCAGCTATGCGCAAAGTCAAGGAACCTCTGCGCCGACGGTACTGATGACGACACAGTTGTTGCCGATTCGTCGCGGCATTTATCTGACGGCATACGCTTTTCTTCAACAAAAAATTTCTGCGCAAGAGATTCACGAGTTATTTACACAACGGTACGTTTCGGAACCGTTTGTCGATGTCTTGCCATTAGGACAGATTCCTGAAATTCGGTATGTCACAGGGACCAATGTGTGTCAGTTGGGCATTCATGTGGATACGCGAACGAATGCCGTATTGGTGGTTTCGACGCTCGACAACCTCATTAAAGGAGCTGCAGGGCAAGCCATACAAAATTTAAATCTTATGTTTGATTGTGATGAGACTCTAGGGTTGCCTGTCGAGCCGTGGGTTTGACAAGGAGGCGAGCAAGTGCAGACAGTAGTTATTAAGTATGGTGGCAGTGTTGGCGGACAACAGACAGACTTGTTGCAAGAGATTGCCCGTGCATCTGATTACGGTATGCGCGTCGTCGTCGTACATGGCGGTGGACCAGAAATCACAGCGTTACTTGAAAAGTTAGGGCACACTTCTACGTTTCTTGATGGCCACCGTGTCACTGATGAGACAACGCTTGATGCGGTGGAAATGGTTTTATGCGGGCGTGTCGGCAAACGTCTGGTGAGAATCTTGCAAGGTTTAGGTGCAAAAGCCGTTAGCATCAGTGGCGAAGATGGTTTTATGATTCAAGCAGTACCTTATGGGGACGATGACGTTTTAGGGTATGTCGGGCGTGTTCAGCGCGTGGATGTTTCATTGCTTGAGTTGTTGCTTGATGCAGGTTATATCCCTGTTGTCGCGCCATTAGGTGTGGATTCTATGGGCCATGTGCGTAACATCAACGCTGATCTTGTCGCAGGTAGTATTGCTGGAAAGTTACAAGCGGATGCTTTTGTGCTTGCGACGGATGTTGCAGGCGTAAAACAAAATCCCAAAGATGATGCCGCAGTACCTTTGCTGTCGATACGACAAGTGCAAAGATGGATTCAAGAAGGCATTATTACAGGTGGCATGATCCCCAAAGTGACGGCGGCATTGGATGCCTTGAAGTGGGGTGCAAGATCAGCGTATATCGTCCATGCGAGGCACAAGGGACTATTCGCTGCATTACAGGAAAACAAGGCGTTTGGAACGCAGATCGTTGTGGCTACTGAGGAGGGGACATCGTCGTGATGCCAGAAATCAACTTGACAGCATTTGACCAGGAATCATGGTCACCACAACAAATTGCTGATGCAGATGCTTCGTCGGTGATGCACACCTATGCACGCCAGCCTTTGCAAATTGTGCGAGGCGATGGCATGTATGTTTACGATACGCAAGGAAAAGGTTATCTTGATTTTACGAGTGGCATCGCGGTGTGTGGCCTAGGGCATTGCCACCCTGCGCTGGTGCAGGCGGTCACAGATCAAATACAAACGTTGTGGCATATGTCCAACATTTATGTAACTGCTCCGCAAGCGAATCTCGCGGCTCGGTTAACGGAAGTGTCTGGATTTGATCGCGTATTTTTTTGCAACTCGGGCGCCGAAGCTAATGAAGCCGCGATTAAGTTAGCTCGTCGTTATAGTAAGAAAAAGTATGGCGCGCAAAAAGGTGAAATATTAACGTTTGATAACTGTTTTCATGGCCGTACAATCGCTACGGTCACGGCTACGGCGCAACCTAAGTACCAAGAAGGTTTTGGTCCCTTGCCTGGAGGGTTTCGCTATGTCGAAGACTTTACGATCGATGCTGTTCTAGCTGCGTTAACGGCAAAAACCTGCGCAATCATGATTGAACCTATTCAAGGCGAAGGTGGCGTACGCCCGGTTCCACCAGACTTTTTACAGGCGTTGCGCAAGTTTTGTGACGCGCATCATCTGCTTTTGATTTTTGATGAAGTGCAAACGGGTGTCGGGCGTTCAGGTGCTTGGCTTGCCTGGCAACGTATCGGCGTCAAGCCGGATGTGGTCACGATGGCCAAATCGCTTGCAGGCGGGTTGCCGATGGGCGCGATGATGGCGACGGAAGAAGTCGCGAGCGCATTTACGCCAGGCACGCATGGATCGACATTCGGCGGCAACCCAGTGGCTGCTCGTGCGGCCTTGGCTGTGCTTGATACCGTGATGGCCCCTGGGTTCCTTGAACAGGTAAGACGTCGTGGTCAGCAACTGTATGGTTTGCTGTGTGATCTCGCGATGAAGCATGACGTGATCTCGGATGTGCGCGGCATGGGTTTGATGTGGGGATTGGAATGTAAAGGAATTGATGCTGTGGCCATGATGAACGCTTGCCGTGAGCATGGCTTGCTCGTATTGACCGCATCTGGCAATACCGTTCGTCTTTTGCCGCCGCTGATCGCGACGTCAGTGGACATCGAAAAGGCGGTGTCAATATTGGATGATGCGATTAAGGGGGTGATAGCATGACACATAGATCGTTGCGCGAGCTTTCGGAACGTTTTCGGGGTCGTGATTTTCTCGACTTTTCGTCCTATACAGGTGAAGAAATTAAAGCGTTGCTAGACGGTGCCAAGAGTCTAAAAGCGCTGCGCCAACAAGGTGAACAGCACCTGCTTTTGCAAGGGAAGTCGCTGGGTATGATCTTTGATAAAGCATCCACAAGAACGCGTGTGTCTTTTGAAGTCGGCATGTTTGAGTTAGGCGGACACGCATTGTTTTTGGCGAACGATGCAACACAACTCGGGCGTGGCGAACCGATCATCGATACGGCGCGTGTGTTGTCACGCTACCTCCACGCGATCATGATTCGCACATTTTCTCATCAAAATATTGAGGATTTGGCCGCTTATGCGACGATTCCGATCATCAATGGGCTTACCGATGAACACCATCCGTGTCAGGTACTCGCCGACTTATTGACGATCGAGGAGAAAAAGGGACGTTTCGATGGTGTGACCGTGGCGTATGTCGGTGATGGCAATAATATGGCACACTCGCTTTTGCAGGCAGCCCCACTTGTCGGAATGAACATTCGCGTCGCCACGCCATCCGGGTATGAACCTGATGCAGCTATTGTAGCGCAGGCAAAAACGGCTGCGAAAGCTTCTGGTGTCGAAGTTTTGGTGACGCATGATCCTTATGTCGCAGCCCTTGATGCGGATGTGATCTACACCGATGTATGGGCAAGTATGGGTCAGGAAGATTCAGCACAAAAGCGCAACCAGGATTTTTCGGCGTTTCAAGTGAATGACGCGCTATTTGAGGCAGCAGATGATGATGCGATTTTCTTGCATTGCTTGCCTGCCCATCGCGGTGAAGAAGTTAGTGAAGCGGTGCTCGAAGGCTCACATAGTGTAGTGTTTGATCAGGCGGAGAATCGCCTGCATGTACAAAAAGCCGTTATGGTGGCCATGATCGGCTAAGTAAGGATGCTTAGGGAGGAAATGAGATATGTCAACAAAGCCAAAGTTGGTCTTAGCGTATTCGGGTGGTCTTGATACTTCGGTTGCGATTAAGTGGTTAAGCGAAAACGGTTATGACGTGGTTGCGATGTCAGCTGACGTCGGCGAAGGTAAGGATTTGGCTTTTGTCAAGGAAAAAGCGTTGACGATCGGCGCTGTCGAATCGTATATGATCGACGCAAGGGATAAATTTGCTCGGGAATATGTTTTGCCGAGTTTGTTGGCCAATGCTTTGTATGAAGGTGTTTACCCACTTTCTGCCGCCTTGTCGCGTCCTTTGATCTCCGAATTGCTCGTCGAAGTTGCCAAACGCGAAGGCGCTGTTGCTGTGGCTCACGGGTGCACAGGTAAAGGGAACGACCAGGTGCGTTTTGATGTATCCGTGGCAGCCCTTGCGCCAGATGTCAAGGTTGTGGCACCTGTACGGGAATGGGCATGGTCGCGGGACGAAGAGATCGCTTATGCGAAAGAACATGGGATTCCAATTCCCATTACGCTCGACAGTCCGTTTAGCATCGATGCAAACCTGTGGGGCCGCAGTTGTGAAGCTGGCGTGCTTGAAGATCCTTGGGCCCAGGCTCCTGAAGAGGCTTTTGATTGGACGCAAAGTCCAGAAAATGCGCCAAATGAAGCGACTTATGTTGAGATTGAATTTAGCCAAGGCGTGCCCGTCGCAGTGGATGGCGAATCCATGGCTTTGGTTGACTTGATTGCGCATCTAAACAAAATAGCGGGTCAACATGGTGTTGGACGTATCGATCATGTGGAAAACCGCTTGGTAGGGATTAAATCGCGTGAAGTGTATGAAGCTCCTGCTGCGCTAACGTTGATCAAAGCACACCAGGCGTTAGAGTACATCACTCTAACACGCGAGGTCGCTCAATTTAAACCTATTCTTGAACAAAAGTATGCTGAACTCGTCTATAATGGGTTGTGGTTTTCGGCGCTCAAGCAAGCAGTGGATGCCTTTATCTTGGAAACGCAAAAAAATGTCACAGGTACGGTTCGTGTGAAGTTATTTAAAGGCAGCGCTTCTGTTGTCGGGTCGACTTCGCCTTACTCGCTGTATAATCGCGGCTTAGCGACGTACACAGCGGATGATGAATTTGATCATAAAGCGGCCGTTGGATTTATCTCGTTGTGGGGACTTCCGACACGTCTGCAAGCTAAAGTGACGAAAGAACAGTAAAAGAACGATCGCTTCGTCAAAAGGAAACGGTGGGGCTATGGTCCCGCCGTTTCGTTATAAAAACATGCATGAAGGAGTGTCATTATGGCAGATTCTACGATGGGGCAGGCGATGTGGGGAGGGCGTTTTACCAAGAGACCTGATGAACTTGTACAAGCGTTTAATGCGTCGGTACGTTTTGATCAGCGGCTCGCAATGCACGATATTGCAGGCAGTATGGCTCACGTGCGAATGCTTGGATCGCAGGGAATTCTTCAAAAGGAAGAAGCGCAGGCTATTGCGGACGGATTGAAAATGGTCCGACAAGAGATCGAAGACGGCCTGTTCGTTTGGCAGGAAAGCCTTGAAGATGTGCATATGAATATTGAACACCGGTTAACAGAATTGATTGGCGCTGTAGGTGGAAAGCTTCACACAGGTCGTAGCCGCAATGATCAGGTTGCGTTAGACATGCACCTTTACGTGAGAGATGAACTTCATGATGTAGAAGAGTTGATAAAACAGCTCATGAAAGTGATCGTTGATGTGGCTACAGAGAATATCGACGTGATCATTCCAGGGTATACGCATTTGCAAAGAGCTCAGCCTGTTTTGCTATCTCACCATTTGCTCGCTTACTTTTGGATGCTTGAACGTGATGCACAACGAATTAACGATGCGCTGAAGCGCGTGGATCGCATGCCACTTGGAGCGGGCGCTTTAGCGGGAACGACGTTTGCTATCGATCGTGAGTTTGTTGCCCGTGACTTGTCCTTTACTGCTTTATACGAAAACAGTATGGATGCGGTTAGTGACCGCGATTATCTTGTCGAAACACTAGCTATTCTTTCCATGATTATGATGCATTTATCACGATTATCCGAAGAAGTTATTTTGTGGACAACCACCGAATTCGGGTTTATCGAGCTTGATGATGCGTTTACAACAGGATCTTCGATCATGCCACAAAAGAAAAACCCTGATATGGCAGAACTTATTCGTGGTAAAACTGGCCGCGTTTATGGGCATCTTATGGGGATTTTAACGACCGTTAAAGGATTGCCATTAGCCTACAACAAGGATTTGCAAGAGGATAAAGAAGGTCTTTTTGATGCGCTTGATACGGTCAAACCCGCCTTGATGTTGTATAAGGCGATGATCGAAACGATGACGGTGCGCCGAGATGTGATTCAAGAGCAGGTGCGAGCTGACTTTAGTGCTGCTACGGATCTTGCTGATTATCTTGCCATGAAAGGCATTCCTTTTCGTCAAGCGCATGAAATTGTGGGGCGAATTGTGCGTCACTGTATTGATCAAAATATCCCTTTCACCGAGGTTTCGATCGAGACGCTACAACAGTACTCGACGCTTTTTGAAAAGGATGTACTGCCAAAGCTTTTGCCGGAGTCTGTGGTTGCGATGCGTTCTTGTCGAGGTGGCACGGCACCGTCCGCTGTTATCCAACAGTTGGGATTGGCTCGGGCTTTGTTACAAGAGTGAAATAGGCTTTGCGCAGGATTTTCGACATGACTGTCGAATTAGGATGTCAAATGCGATATGTGATCCTGTGGAGGCTTTTTCATGATTGAAATGCAAGACGTTTGGAAAGAGTACGGCAATGGCGTTGCTGCTTTGTCGGGCATTTCTGTGCAAATCAAGCAAGGCAACTTTGTATTTGTTGTGGGACCAAGCGGCGCAGGCAAATCTACATTCATCAAATTGATGTACCGTGAGGAACGTCCAACGAAAGGGCATATATTTGTTGGCGGTTTTAACATCGAAAAGTTGCGTGAACGTCAGATTCCGATTATGCGCCGCCATATCGGTGCCGTGTTTCAAGATTATAAGCTGTTACCGAAACTGACTGTGGCTGAAAATATTGCTTTTGCCCTAGAAGTTATTGAAGCTTCACGCAGAATGATCAACCGGCGCGTGGCTGAAGTACTTGAGCTTGTGGGATTATCTGATAAGGGGAAGATGTTTCCGCGGGAATTGTCAGGTGGAGAGCAGCAACGTATTGGTGTAGCGCGGGCGCTGGTGAATAAACCATCTGTGATTATTGCTGATGAACCTACTGGAAACCTTGATCCTGAAAATTCGTGGGCAATCTTAAAGTTATTTGAACGTGTTAACGATCAAGGTACGACGATTGTTATGGCGACGCATAACAGAGAACTGGTGAATGCTTGCAAAAAGCGCGTGATAGCCATAGAGAACGGTCAGATCGTACGAGATCAGGAACGCGGGGAGTACGGTTATGAAGATTAGAACCATGGGACGACATACACGAGAAGGATTTAAAAATCTTTTTCGTAATGGTTGGATGACGTTTGCATCCGTCAGTGCGGTGTCTGTAACTTTATTGATTTTAGGTATTGCGATTATCTTGAGCCTTAACATACAAAATCTCTCTGTCAATGTTGAGAATCAATTACAAATTAATGCGTATGTTGCAGACTCCGTGCCCACCCATAGCTTGCCCGTGCTTGAGCAGTCCTTGCAGGCGTTGCCGGGTGTTCGGTCTGTGAAATTTGTTTCTAAAGAACGGGCACTGCAAACCATGCGCAAGCAGTTGCAGCAAAATGCTGATTTGTTAAATGGACTTGGCAATCCATTGCCAAATGAGTTTGTGGTACAAGCGATCGACCCTAACCAAACCGTTTCTGTTGCTCATGAAGTTAAAGCTACGCCAGGAATTCAAAGTGTTCAGTATGGCCAAGACTTTATTAATAAATTTTTAGCAGTCATCACTGCTGTACGAGATGCTGCCATTATCTTCATAATCGTGTTGCTCGTGATGGGGATCTTCTTGATCTCTAATACGATCAAAGTGACCATTTTTACTCGTCGCCGCGAGATTGAGATTATGAAACTTGTGGGTGCAACGGATGGTTTTATTCGTGGTCCGTTTTTCGTTGAGGGGACGCTGATGGGCGTGCTTGGCGCTCTCATACCTGGATTTATCCTGAATGAATTGTATCGCTGGCTCGTCAATAGTGTGACGCCATTTCCGCCTTTCTCTTTTTTATCTACGTCGTTTGTGATTGATCGAACCTTGACGATTTTAATTTTGTGCGGTGTGTTCATGGGAATCTGGGGTAGCCTCGTTTCCGTACGTCGTTTCCTACGTGTGTAATCTACACGAATAGGTCTTTCACTTACCTTGTCCGCATATATAGCAAGAGATAGCGAACAACGGAGCTGTGGAAGGGCTGGGGGACATTGTGCGCATAGGGAAAATCGCTCGTTTGACAGGAACCGTGGCGGTGACCGCCGCGCTGACCATCTTTGGACTGAAGCTCGTTGGGGCCGACTTCTCCCCGTTGTCGGGGGATCAATCATTTCGGCAATTTCTCGCGACCTACTCACTTTTAAGCAAAGGCTTCTATCGTCCGACAGATACAAAGTCCCTCATGCATGGAGCTATCTCAGGGATGGTGGATGCATTAGGTGATCCTTTTTCACGTTATATGGACCCTGTGATGACTGCGCGTTTTCGTGAAATGGTAACGTCTCGCTTCGTTGGCATTGGCGCTGTACTTACACAAGATGGTGGACAAGCGGCCATTCGTTCTGTCGTACCCGGTTCACCTGCGCAAAAAGCAGGTATTCGGGCTGGAGATGTTCTCCTATCGGTCAACGGTGTTGCCACGAATAATCTTTCGTTGGAACAGACTGTCGAGCGTATCCGCGGTCAAGCGGGTACGCGGGTGAACATGAAGATTGATCGCATGGGTAACGTACTGTCTTTTTCTGTACTGCGCACGACGATTCATGAGACGACAGTTTATGCTCGGATGTTACCAGATCGTATAGGCTACATTTTAATCACCCAATTTAGCGAGGACACGGCGAAGTCATTTGTGCGCAGCCTCGACATTTTGCAAAGCAATGGGATGAAAGCTTTAGTTATCGATGTGCGAGATGATCCAGGTGGTTATTTACAAACGGTCAATAAAATTGCGGATAGCCTTTTGCCGAAGGGCGCGGTTATTGAGCAAATCGAAAATCGCCATCATCAACGTGATGTCTTTAAGTCAACCGGAACAAAGTTGCATATTCCCATGGTCGCGTTAGTTGATAATGGAAGTGCAAGCGCAGCAGAAATTCTTGCGGCCGCATTACAAGAGTCAGCCCATGTACCGTTGATCGGCGAACGAACGTATGGCAAAGGGACTGTTCAAGAGACGCAAGAATTTGCGGATGGATCAAGTCTCAAATTAACAATCGCCAGATGGCTGACGCCTGATGGCCAATGGATTCACAAATTGGGCATTGCGCCTACGATCGCTATTCCCACACCTGGCTTTTTTCATTTACCCCCCTTATCAATGACAGCTCGTCATCCGATGCAACTTAATACCAACAGTGTCTCTGTCGCTGTATTACAGCGGATGCTTCTTGCCTTAGGGTACAGCGTGGATCGTACAGATGGTTATTTTGATCTAAGTACGAAGCAAGCCGTTGCTACTTTTCAGCGCATGCACAAGTTGCCTATATCCGGGGTGGTGGATAATGCAACGGCATATCTCCTAAATATATCGATTTTGTCTCGTCGAGAGCGGCAAGACCCGGCACTCACAGCGGCACTCGGTTATTTACAGACGAAACTCATGCGCTAGAGGCAGGAAGCAGGATGCTTTTGTCGAATGATAAACCTGTGGGAAACTGCAGGTTTATTGTTCGTGGAAGGAAGCGTCCTATTGACAACGATTCATTACTTAGAAAACGGCTACCTTCATCTCGTGACTTTTCCTTGGATTTATTTACTTATGGTATTTTTTGTATATCTTCAGTATCGCCGCATGCATAAAGTCGAGCGTGCTGCCTTTGGCGTAAAAATATCCTTGCCATGGCGTCAGTGGTTTATATCTGTGATCGCTGGCCTTGTGGCTTCGCTTGTGGTGAGTGCGACACTCTCGCTTTTTCATCATACGATAACGACGTCAACCGTTTTGTGGGTATGGGGATTAACCCTTGTATTTGCGATCATTGACACGCGACTGACGTGTATCAGTTATTCAACCGCGTTTCTTGGTGTCTTGCAACCGTTAACCCTGTTGGTGATGAACCATGGTGTGAAATTACCGTTTTTTGTTCAAACGCTCGCTTCTACGCAGTTGCTCATGTTGCTTCTAGTTACCGGCCTGGCGCATGTGATGGAGGGAATCCTGATACGATTTTTTGGTTACCGTGGAGCCAGCCCACTTTTTGTGGAAAGTCGACGGGGTCAAATTGTCGGTGGGTTTGTATTACAAAAATTTTGGCCGCTCCCAGTGATGTTGTCATGGGGGGGGGTTGTAGCGCCTTTTCCTATCCTCATCGGGTTTAGTGACTTTACGCTTGGTCAAGTACCAAGACGTGTAGTGGAACGAACGTGGTGGATGGTTTGTTTGTTTGGCTTGTTCACGCTGTTGCTGTATGCAGGGGCCGTGTACCGCCCTAACCTAGCTTTTGTGGCTGCCGTGTTGATTGGCCTCTTTCATGAAGTCATGTACAAGTTGGTGCGTGCACGCGAGGTCAATGCAACGCCCATCTTTGTTCGCCCTAACCGCGGTGTCAGGGTGCTTGCGACACTTCCCTTTTCCCCCGCAGAAAAGCTGGGGTTAACGGCAGGCGATACGATCATGAAAGTAGGTGGTATGGCTGTTAACAGCCCGTATGACATTCATTTTGCGATTGATCAAAACCCAGCGTATGTAAAATTGGAAGTCCTTGATTTACGTGGGGAATTGAGGTTTTTAGGTACACCTGTGTTCACGAAAGATCCGCATCAAATCGGTATTATCGCTGTCCCTGATGAACACGCGAGGGAATATGCGGCAATCTATCCTTTGTCTATAGGGAAATGGGTCTGGCGTTGGTGGAATTCCGGGCGACCTTCTATAGAACTATAGTGTGAAGTGAACGATATAAAGGAGTTTTATAGATGGATCTCACTACGCTTTTAGGTCTGCTTTTGGGTCTTGCGTCTTTATTGATTGCTTTTGTCATGGAAGGTGGATCGCCCGCCGCGCTTTTAGGGGTGTCTGCTGGTATGATCGTATTTGGCGGTACGATTGGCGCTGTCGTTATTTCTTTTCCTGGGGATCAATTGCGAGACGTTTTGGCGCTGTTACGAATTGCTTTTAAAAAACCCAACGATGAGCCGCTTATTGTGATTGACCAACTGGTGGAACTCGCCATGACAGCGCGTCGGGAAGGCATCTTGTCGCTTGAAGAGAAGATCGAAGGTTATTCGGATGACTTTCTTCAAAACGGCATCAGGCTTATCGTGGATGGCGTTGATCCAGAACTGGTTCGCAGTATTCTTGAAACCGAGTTATCCTACATTGAAGCGCGTCATGAAGCAGGCGCTGGCGTATTTGAAGCGGCAGGCGGATTTGCGCCGACTATGGGGATTATTGGAACGGTTATGGGTCTTATTCACGTGCTTGGTAATCTATCGAATATCAGCAAATTGGGTCCACTGATTGCGACGGCTTTTATCGCTACCTTGTATGGTGTAGGCAGTGCTAATCTATTGTGGCTTCCGATTGCCTCAAAACTGAAGTCACGGTCAAGACGTGAGATGTTAACGAAAGAGATCATCCTTGAAGGTATCTTATCTATTCAAGCGGGAGAAAACCCAACTATTTTAGGACAGAAATTGCGGGTGTTCTTAGCGCCTACAGCGCGTACGGCTAAGGCCAAAAAGGATGGAGTCGGTGCAGAGGCGGGATCCGTTGATGCGTAGAAAAAGGGTACAGGTTAGTAAAGAAAACAATGAACGCTGGCTCATCACGTATTCTGACTTAATCACGCTTTTACTCATCTTTTTTGTCATCATGTATGCTATGTCAAGCATCAATATCGCTAAGTTCAATTTGCTCTCGGTATCACTCAATCAGGCACTTAGTCCAAACAACCAGGTTCCCTTATCAGGGTTAGGCAACACAGCTCTTTTAGCTGCACAAAATTCAACGCAAAGTAATCAAACCGGAATGTCTTCTTTAACAAAACAGCAGATTGGTCAGATCTCCTCGATGGTCAAGGAAGATCGCATATTTAACAACCTGTATCATCGATTAGAGTTGTATGTGAAGCAACATGATTTGCAAAACTCCGTTTCCATTGCGAATCAGGAGCGTGGCGTTCAGATCACGTTACGTGATGTCGTTTTTTTCAATACAGGACAAGATCGCTTGCGAGCAGCTGCACGTCAAACCCTGCAAAAAATGGCGCCTTTTCTGGCAAGTGTGCCTAACGACATTATTGTCGAAGGATACACGGATAACGTACCGATCCGCACGTATCTGTTTCCTTCAAACTGGGAGCTATCAACTGGACGAGCCGTTAATGTCTTGCGATTTTTGATTGCACAGGGTATCGACCCCAATCGTCTGTCGGCGACAGGCTACGGAAAATACCATCCGCTTGTCCCCAATACGACAGCTGCCAATCGTCAGGAAAATCGTCGCGTGAATGTGGTTATCCTGAAAAATTGGGTTTCTTCGATCGCAGAGTTTGGTGGACAAAAGACAACGACGAATGAAGCATCTGTTGCCAGCATTTTGCAAACCCCTGCACATAAAAAAGGATAGCTGTTTATCCCGAACATATGATCGTATATAATAGATAGGAGGCCGTGGTAAGGAGTGGTTTAATGAGAGACGCGCTGCCTGGTTCTTTCGAACTTGTATCGAGCTATCAGCCGACAGGTGATCAACCAACAGCTATCGATGCGATCGCGCAAAGTCTGCAGTCAGGCAACAAGTTTCAGACGTTGCTTGGTGTCACTGGATCTGGTAAAACATTTACCGTAGCGAATGTCGTTGCCAAGATCAATCGACCTACGCTGGTGATCGCCCATAACAAGACGTTGGCGGCTCAATTGACAGCTGAATTTAAAGAGTTTTTTCCTAATAATGCAGTCGAGTACTTCGTCAGTTACTATGATTATTATCAGCCAGAAGCGTACATTCCCCAAACGGATACTTTTATTGAAAAAGACGCAAAAATTAATGATGAGATCGATAAATTGCGCCACTCAGCGACGAGTGCGCTATTTGAACGCAATGATGTGCTTGTCGTCGCTAGTGTATCAAGCATTTTTGGTCTAGGTAGTCCGATGAGTTATCGCGAACACGTTTTGTCGTTGCGAGTAGGTATGGAAAAACCTCGAAACGACATGTTGCGCCGTCTGGTCGATATGCAATATGAACGTAATGACATCAATTTTACGCGCGGAACATTTCGTGTGCGTGGCGATGTCGTCGAGATTGTACCTGCCTCGCATGGAGATCATGCTATTCGTGTCGAGTTATTTGGCGATGAGATTGAGCGCATTACAGAAGTTGATATTGTCACAGGGGAGATTCTTGGTCGTCGAGAGCATGTGGCGATCTTTCCTGCATCGCACTTTGTATCGTCCAAAGAAACTATCATGCAGGCCGTTGACACGATTCGTGCGGAACTTATCGAGCGGTTGCAAGAGTTGCGTGACGCTGGCAAACTGCTTGAAGCACAGAGACTAGAACAGCGCACGAACTATGATATTGAGATGATGCTTGAGGTGGGGTATTGTTCGGGGATAGAAAACTATTCGCGACACATGGATGGTCGTGTTGCAGGTGAGCCTCCGTTCACGTTGTTTGATTATTTTCCTAAAGATTTTCTGCTTGTGATCGATGAATCCCACGTCACGTTGCCTCAGCTTCATGGCATGTATGGTGGCGATCATACCCGGAAACTGACGCTCATTGAGCATGGTTTTCGTTTGCCGTCGTCGGCAGACAATAGGCCGTTGCGCTTTGAGGAGTTATCCCGATATGACTATCAGACGGTGTTTATCTCAGCTACGCCAGGAGATTACGAAAAGGAAGTCAGTACGAGCATTGTCGAGCAGATTATACGACCGACCGGATTGCTTGATCCGCTGATTCATGTACGCCCGATTAAAGGGCAGATCGATGATCTGATCGGTGAGATTCGAAGACGTGTCACAAAGGAAGAACGCGTGCTTGTGACGACGCTCACGAAAAAAATGTCCGAAGATCTTACGGATTACCTGAAAGAAGTAGGCATTAAAGTGCGCTATCTGCACAGTGACATTAAGACACTCGAGCGTATGTCCATTTTGCGGGACCTGCGTCTGGGCGTCTTTGATGTGCTGATCGGCATTAACCTGCTTCGTGAAGGCCTTGATTTGCCTGAAGTATCCTTGGTCGCTATCTTAGATGCTGACAAGGAAGGCTTTTTACGGGCGCAACGATCACTGATCCAGACGATCGGTCGCGCAGCGAGAAATGCGCACGGTGAGGTCATTATGTACGCTGACTCCATCACGCGCTCTATGGATATCGCGATGAAAGAGACTAATCGTCGGCGTCAATTGCAAACCGCTTATAATGAAGCGCATGGTATCACGCCAACGACCATACAAAAAGCGATTCGCGATGTGATCGAAGCGACGAAGGCCATGCCAAATGAAGATGAGCTTACTGTGAAGGCAGCTTCGATGTCCAAGGCAGAGCGTAAAGACCTGCTCAACCGTCTCGAGAAGGAAATGAAGGAAGCAGCGAAAGCATTGCAATTTGAACGCGCAGCACAGTTGCGCGACTTGATGATCGAACTTGCGGCTGTGTAATGACAGTTGTGGAAAACTAAGGAGAAGAACATGACACAAGATGCAATCGTGGTTAAAGGTGCGCGTGTCCATAATCTTAAAAATATCGATATCGAGCTTCCACGCGATAAATTAGTGGTTTTTACAGGGTTAAGCGGCTCGGGCAAATCATCCTTGGCATTTGACACGTTGTATGCTGAAGGTCAGCGGCGTTATGTAGAGTCCTTGTCTGCGTATGCCAGGCAATTCCTCGGTCAAATGGATAAGCCTGATGTTGACTCGATTGAAGGGCTATCGCCTGCGATTAGTATCGACCAAAAGACGACGAGTCGCAATCCGCGTTCGACGGTAGGAACCGTAACGGAAATTTATGATTACCTGAGATTGCTTTTCGCTCGAGTAGGCACACCATATTGTCCCAAATGTGCGACACCGATCACTTCGCAAACAATCGATCAAATGGTTGATCGCGTAATGACCTTGCCGACAGCAACGCGCATTCAAATTCTCGCACCGATCATTACGGGCAAAAAAGGTGAACACGTCAAAATTCTCGAGGATTTGACGAAAGCAGGTTACGTACGTGTGCGCGTGGATGGCGTTTTGCGAGAACTGTCTGAAGAGTTCAAGCTTGAAAAAAACAAAAAACACCATATCGCTGTTGTGGTTGACCGCATCATCGTGAAAGAGGATGTTTCCACGCGGTTGGCAGATAGTCTTGAAAGCGCCTTATCGTTAGCGGACGGAACGGTGATCGTCGATATCCTTGATGGCGAGGAAATGCTTTTTAGTCAAAACTTGGCCTGTCCCACTTGCGGCTACAGCGTGCAAGAGATTAGCCCACGCATGTTTTCCTTTAATAGTCCATTTGGTGCCTGCCCTGCGTGTACAGGGCTTGGTCAAAAGCTTGAAGTCGATATCGATCGTGTCATCCCCGATCGCACACGAACGATTCGTGATGGGGCTATCGCACCATGGGCTGGATCAACGTCGACGTACTATCCCGAACTCTTAGCCAATGCCTGTGCCAAACTCGGGGTGTCTTTGGACATGCCCATAGATGAGATTGATGACAATGCATTGCAACACCTGTTAAATGGAATGCCTCAGGAAAAAGTACATTTTACTTTTATGAATGATTTTGGTCAGGTAAAAGATGCCGAAGTGGCTTTTGAGGGTGTCATCCCGAACCTTGAACGAAGATTTCGCGATACAGGCTCTGATTCGATTCGCGAATTTATCGAAGGTTTTATGAGTAGCAATCCGTGTCCTTCATGCCATGGCAGACGGCTCAAACCGGATAGTCTAGCGGTTAAAATCACTGGGACATCGATTGCTGACTTGACCGATATGTCGATCACGGAAGTTCTGGATTTTTTTCAACACATCACCCTAACGCCTAAAGAGCAACAAATCGCTGAGCTGGTGCTTCGTGAAATTATTTCGCGCGTTGGTTTTTTGCGCGATGTTGGTTTAAATTATCTCTCACTGTCGCGCGCTGCAGGGACACTTTCCGGTGGCGAGGCGCAGCGTATTCGCCTTGCGACGCAGATTGGATCTAGCTTGGTTGGTGTGCTGTACATTTTGGATGAACCCAGCATTGGCTTGCACCAACGTGACAATGCCCGTCTGATTCAAACACTGACGCGTATGCGCGATCTGGGCAATACTCTGATCGTCGTTGAACATGATGAAGAGACGATGTTTGCAGCCGATCAGATCGTGGATGTGGGCCCAGGAGCCGGCGTTCATGGCGGAATGATCGTCGCGCAAGGTACTGTACAAGAGATTATGGCGCATCCAAGTTCCTTGACGGGTCAGTTTTTAAGCGGCCGACGCTTCATTCCGGTGCCGGAAACAAGACGCCCTATTGGGGAACGATTTTTTACCATCAAAGGTGCCTCTGAAAACAACCTTAAAGGCATAACGGTGCGCTTCCCGGTCGGTGTATTGACTTGTGTGACCGGCGTCTCTGGATCAGGAAAAAGCACATTGGTCAATGAAATTTTGTATAAGATTCTTGCCTCACAACTGAACGGCGCACGTGTGCGGCCGGGACGGTATAAAGCGATGGATGGGCTTGCAAATCTAGAAAAGGTCATCGATATCGACCAATCACCGATTGGACGTACACCACGCTCCAATCCAGCTACGTATACGGGTGTTTTCGATGATATCCGTGACGTGTTTGCCAACACGACCGAGGCTAAAGTACGAGGCTACAACAAAGGGCGATTTAGTTTCAATATTCGTGGCGGGCGTTGTGAGGCATGTAAAGGTGACGGCATCATTAAAATTGAAATGCACTTTTTGCCGGATGTGTATGTACCATGCGAAGTATGTAAAGGCAAACGCTATAACCGAGAGACGCTCGAGGTGCATTATAAGGGCAAATCCATTGCTGATGTCCTGGATATGACGATTGATGATGCGGCAGTCTTTTTTGAAAATGTACCGCGCATCACGAGACGTTTGCAGACGCTCGTCGAAGTTGGCCTTGGTTACATGAAGTTGGGGCAGCCTGCGACTACCTTGTCAGGTGGCGAGGCACAGCGTGTGAAGCTGGCATCCGAACTGCATCGGCGTAGCACGGGACGAACGATGTATATATTGGACGAACCGACAACAGGTTTGCATGTCGCTGATATTGAAAAGCTGTTGCATGTACTCACAAGGCTGGTGGATGCAGGAGATTCTGTGGTAGTCATTGAACACAATCTTGATGTCATTAAAACAGCTGATTATATCATCGATCTTGGACCTGAAGGCGGCGATGGTGGAGGACAACTTGTTGCTTCTGGAACGCCTGAAGAAATCGTGCGCAATAAAGCATCGTACACGGGACAGTTTCTTCTACCCGTACTTTTGCGTGATCGTGAGCGTTCGAAAACTTTGCTGGCCCAATAGGAAGGTGTTCGTTTGAAACAGTTTCACGAGATCGAACAGGTGCTGGGACGGCGGGTGGTGTTTTGCGACCACCTGCCGGAACCATTGCGCCATGTACCGCAAAGCACGTTGTTAGATGGGGTTCTTTACGAGGGACATATATGGAGACAGATAATGATGAAAGCAAAATCTGTCTATTTTTGCTATCGTCAAGGTACTGTGAGCCAATCCGAGTTGTACCTCTTACAACTCGCGTTAGCCGATAAGGAACGAGATCGTGCACAGCGCATTCCTGAATGGCAACGACAGGTGATCGAAGTAATCCATCAACCTGTAGAAGGTTTCACCACCCTTAATGAAGCCGATTTGCCTGCTGATATCCTGGTACCGTGGACATGGCCAGTTTTTTGCGTGGGACTCCGTCTAAGTGACCGCCAGCAAACCTCTATGCTCGCGGAGGAAGTTAAGCGAGTACTTGATTCCTTGTCTGACGGGATCGACTTTCGCCCATTTGTGACAGCCGAATCCTCTTTTTTATTGTGCATTTTTTCTTCCTCGACGCAAGAAAAAGATCCGGACATGACTGGTGAAGATGTTGCTCGCGCTATGGTAGATGGCTTACTTTCCGAAGAATTCATTGATTTGCGTGCTGTATTCAGTGGCGCACTCAATAATTTTGCTGATGTGCTTTCGACAGTAAGACGAATGGTTTTTATCGCGCTAACTGCTGAAACTCTGCAAACTGACAAGCGTGTCTTGTCCATACAGGGCCTAGGGATCTATGAGTTGCTCTACGCTGCGAAAACATCTTTTAAAAAAGCTTACGCGAATCATGTATTGCCACCTGTGGCCGTTAGTAGTCTTGGTGCTGAGCTAGAGCAAACGGTGATGATGTTTATTACTTGTGATCTGAATATGAGTGAAACAGCGAGACAGTTGTATTTACATCGTAACAGTCTCTTATATCGAATCGAGCGCATCAAGGAATTGACAGGTTATGATATTCGCCATTTTGACGACGCTGTCACCGTATGGTCTGCCCTATTATTGCGTCGGCTTTAAGTAACTCCTATGTGACGAAGTGCCTAAAGTGTACGCGGGATGTTTGTATACGTTGCCATATAGAAGCTCGAGTCACGAAAGCGCTATACTACAGGACATAGAGGTGCGCATCGCACAAGAAAGGGGAACATCAGTCTTGGCTGAAGTTAAACTCTCACACATTTATAAAAAGTATGCTGGTAATGTTGTTGCGGTTACCGATTTTAATTTGGATATCGCGGATAAAGAATTTATCGTCTTGGTAGGTCCTTCTGGTTGCGGCAAGTCCACTACGTTGCGTATGATCGCGGGTCTTGAGGAAATTTCCGAAGGTGACTTGATGATTGGCTCGAAGCGCGTCAACGACGTGCCGCCAAAAGATCGTGACATCGCTATGGTGTTTCAAAACTATGCGTTGTATCCTCATATGACGGTTTTTCAAAACATGGCATTTGGATTAAAACTGCGTCACTTCCCGAAAGCAGAAATTGAAAAGCGCGTGCGAGAAGCTGCGCAGATTCTTGATATCGAACATTTGTTGCAACGTAAACCAAAGGCTTTATCAGGCGGTCAGCGGCAACGTGTTGCACTTGGACGCGCAATTGTTCGCGAACCACAAGCGTTCTTGATGGACGAACCATTGTCAAACTTGGATGCCAAATTGCGTGTGCAAATGAGAACCGAGATCAGCAAATTGCATAAGCGCCTGCAAACCACCTTTATTTACGTCACGCACGATCAAACGGAAGCCATGACGATGGGTGATCGAATCGTGGTTATGAAGGACGGATTGGTACAACAAGTGGCAACACCGCAAGAAATTTATAATCATCCGAAAAATCTCTTCGTGGCTGGATTTATTGGATCGCCTGCGATGAATTTCTTGCAAGGTAGCATTCAAGAAGAAGGCGGCGTGTTGAAGTTTGTCGCTGATGGTGTTTCTTTGACGATACCAGAAGGACGTCATGATGTTTTGCGCGCCAAACAAGTGATTAATAAACCTGTGATTTTCGGTGTTCGCCCTGAGAATATCCATGATGAACCTGTTTACACAGAGACTTATCCAGGTGGCGTGTTTGAAGCGAACGTCGATGTCGTTGAACATATGGGCTCTGAAATGTACCTGTTCATGGACATTAAAGGACAGCAATTGACTGCTCGGATCGTGGCTCGCACAGATGTAAAGGCCGGAGATCGCGTACGTTTGGCCGTCGACATGAGCAAGTTGCACTTGTTTGACAAAGAAACGGAAGAAGCCATTTTATAAGAACTACGTGGTAAGCACAAACAGGCAGGGGGAAGAACCTCCTGCCTGTTTGTGCTAGGAGATATATTTTTATGATAATCTAAGGGGAAAATGGGAATGGATGTTATGAGGGGAGTATTTTTATGGCGGAGTATGTGACAGTACAGGAACTTGTCGATGAGTTGTCATTAGAACTCATCGATGCAGGCACCGGGCTTGAACGAAAGATTGAAACGTTTGAGATCAATCGACCGGGGCTCGCTTTATCAGGTTTTTTTATGTACTATCCGTCGGAACGGGTGCAACTATTAGGACGGACGGAACTGGCTTATATGCATTCTTTATCCGAAGAAGAACTGAAAGAACGCGTCGTAAAAATGTGTTCTTTTGACAATACACCGTGCATCATTTTTACCAGAGGACTTGAGGTGCCAAAGGTTCTTTTAAAGGCCTCTAAGGATGCGGGCATTCCGCTTCTTCGCACGCATTTATCGACACCGCGTATCTTATCGCAATTGACAAGCTTTTTAGAATTGCGACTCGCCCCTGAGATTCTGGTTCATGGCGTATTAGTCGATGTTTATGGAATCGGCATTTTAATGACGGGATCAAGCGGCATAGGCAAAAGTGAAACAGCTCTTGAATTATTGAAACGAGGGCACCGGCTCGTCGCTGATGATGCTGTCGAGATCCGGCAAATTGCCGATGACACCTTGGTCGGCACTGTTCCGCCACTGCTTCAATATCTGCTCGAAATTCGCGGGTTAGGTGTACTAAACGCCATGACATTATTTGGCGCAGGAGCCGTGAGAACGCATAAACGCATTGAAATGATTATTGAATTGGAATCCTGGCAAGAAAACCGATCTTATGATCGGCTTGGACTGGATGATACAAAACGTAAGATTCTTGGTGTTGAGTTGACGGCTTTAACAGTTCCTGTACGCCCAGGTCGCAACCTTGCGATCATCATTGAAGTGGCCGCGATGAATCAGCGATTAAAACGAATGGGGTATCATGCGGCACGCGAACTTTCTGAGAAATTACTGTCAAGTATGCAGGACCAACAGCAGGGATGATGTAAAGGAGATTGCCATGCGGCGCCTTCAGCGTCTCTCTTTAGAAGCTAAAGGGAAGGAAACCTGTAATCCACTTTATCGACTCTACGACACCGTGCCCTGGTGGCGCGTTTTATGGGTGACGTTCGTTATCGTTTGTGCCAGGGTATGTCCCAGCTTTCCCCTCAAAAATAACATGTACCGCTCATTAGGTATGCAGATCGGCGATCAAACAGCGATCGCCTTTTATGTCATGATGGATCTTTTACATCCGGAATGGATTACGATCGGAAAAAACTGCGTGATTGGCTACAACACGACGATTTTAACGCATGAATACCTTATCGATGAATATCGATTTGGTCAGGTGATTCTTGGCGATGAAGTCATGGTCGGCGCTAACGTGACAATTTTAGCAGGGGTTACGATCGGTCGGCGTGCCGTGATTGGGGCAGGATCTGTAGTGACAAGCGACATTCCTGAAGGTGCTTTTGCTTTTGGCGTACCAGCACGCGTGATCGAACATTGACAGGTGTTTTACGGCCATGATAGGATAGACAAAACAAATGCTTTAGTATATTAATGTGCTAAAGTGGCGGGTGGGTTGACATGGTGCGTGAAAGTCGGGATCGAGAACGCCCTGAAGGTATGAGTGACTTTGTTGGACGCGATATGGCACACCGAATACGTGTCCGCCAAAAACTACTTGAGTTATTCATGGTTTGGGGCTATGAGCAGGTAGAAACGCCGATGCTGGAGTACGTTGACACATTTGCAAATGGTGTCTTGGGCGGCGAAGAAGAGTTGTTGTACCGCATGTTTGATCCTTTTGGTCGGACCCTCGCTGTGCGACCTGAGATGACGACGCCTGTGGCAAGGTTGAGCGCGACGATCTTAGCAAAAGATCCTTTGCCACTGCGGCTTTGTTACGATGCCAAGACCTATCGGCTGCAACCCCCGAACAAAACGGATCGTGTGGAGGTAACGCAAGCAGGTATTGAACTGATCGGCCAGGCCAGCCCTGATGCTGATGCCGAAATGATTGCGTTGCTCATCGAATCGATGCGATCGCTAGGTGTGCGTGATTTTGCGCTTGCTCTTGGTCACATGGGACTCGTGCGTGCGCTATTAGCGCCGCTCGACGCTACCTTTCGTGAGCCGCTGCGTGAGGCATTAATTGATAAAGACTTGGTTTCTTATGAGCGTATTGTCGATCTAGCGAAGCCTTTTGTGCCGGAGTCTATCATGATGAGTATCTTACAATTGCCGCGTTTGCGCGGTGACGTATCTGTGATTGGCAAGGCGAGAGAATTGGCCTTTGATGATAAGGCGCGCCTTGCCTGTGATGAATTGTTGCTTTTATGGCATGCTCTTGAAGATTATGGCGTTGCATCCTTTATTCACTTTGACCTTGGCTCCTATCTGCATCACGATTATTACACTGGTGTCGTGGTCGAAGCTTATGCAGAGGCACTAGGTCACCCGATCGCTTTTGGAGGTCGCTACGACCACCTCTTGGGGCGTTTTGGCTGTGAGCAAAAGGCGACGGGATTTGCTATTCAAGTCGAACGTTTGATGGCTGCCATCAAAGAGACACCGCCACTGGAAGCCATACACACCGTTTATTACGACGAGACAAATCGAAAAGTGCGACTGGATTTTGCCAAGTGGTTGCGCGCTAACGGACACCGCATTGTGGCCATGCCACAAGATGATGTGCAACGTGCAAAAAATCAGGATGCTTGGCTTGATGATCAGTATGCGCTGTATGTATCGCAAGAAGCAGACAAGGGTGGTGACGTATGCTAACGATAGCGGTTGCCAAAGGACGCATTTTTGAATCAACCTTACAATTGCTTGATGAGACCGGTCTTGGTTCTCGTGAAGATATGCTATCGTCACGCCGCTTAATTCTCGATGATGAGGTGCATGACATACGGTATCTTCTATCGAAACCTGTCGATGTACCTACGTATGTGCAGCATGGAGCAGCGGATGTGGGTATTGTGGGCAAGGATGTCTTGTACGAGGCACAAGCCGATGTGCATGAATTGCTCGACTTGCAATTTGGTCGTTGCAAGATTGCCGTGGCAGCGCCAATCGGTACGAAATTATCGACGGTCACCCGTGTTGCAACGAAGTACCCACGGTATGCGCGCGAGTATTTTCGCACTTTAGGTAGGCAGATCGATATTATCCCTATGCATGGCAGTGTTGAATTGGCCCCACTAATTGGGTTAGCTGATTGCATTGTAGATATTGTTGAGACAGGTAGGACATTGAAGGAAAATGGTCTTGTGGTTTTGGCAGAGTTAGCTCAAATCACGACACGACTTGTTGCCAATCGTCGCAGTTATCAGTTGCGCGGGGCAGACATTGATACACTTTTGTTGCGAACGCGATCGTACTTAGAAGGTGAGACGGTATCATGATTGTTATTATCGATTATGGTGTGGGCAATCTGCGAAGTGTGCAAAAAGCGTTTGAACAGTTGGGCCATGAAGCCATTGTTTCTGAGGATCCGAAGGCATTGCTCATGGCAGATGGTGTCGTCTTACCAGGCGTTGGCGCTTTTGGTGATGCTATGCAGGCTTTGAAGCAACGACAGTTGGCCGAACCGATTATCAATTTTGCCAATACGGATAAACCACTTTTAGGTATATGCCTTGGTATGCAGTTGCTATTTTCAACAAGTGAAGAGTATGGCGAACATGCTGGACTCAATCTTTTACCTGGTCGTGTGTTGAAATTTTCCCTTGACTATAAAGTCCCACATGTTGGGTGGAACCAACTGCTGATCGAAAGGTCGCATCCGCTTGTTGAGCATGTGTCGGATAAAGCCCACGCCTACTTTGTGCATAGTTACTATGTCGCGCCATCCGCGCCGTCGCTCATTGTGGCAAAGACAGAATACGGCATATCGTTTCCCTCCATGGTGGCGAAAGGCAATGTGATGGGTGTGCAATTTCATCCGGAAAAAAGCTCACAAACCGGATTGAAGATGTTGGATAATTTCGCCCACATGTGTGAGAAAAGGGGAGTTATATGATGAAAATGCTGCCCGCGATCGATTTATTGGGGGGACAGGCTGTCCGCCTGACACAAGGGGACTATCAACGCAAAGAGGCTTATGGTGACCCTTTAGCACTCGCTGCGTCATATGAACAACATGGTGCTTCGTACGTACATGTCGTGGATTTGGATGCAGCCAAGTCGGGGGTAACGGATCAACAGACCCGTGATATCGTAGCGAGAATCGTTAAAGAGACCTCACTACAGGTGGAATTGGGTGGCGGAATCCGTACGGGTCTGGATGTTGAACGATGGCTGTCACTTGGTGTCTGGCGCTGTGTGCTTGGCACATCTGCGGTGCGAGTTGAAGGATTCGCACAGGAGATGGTCAAAAAGTACAAGCAGCATGTGATTGTGGGCATTGATACCCGTCAAGGTTTTGTGGCTACAAACGGTTGGACGCAAGTGGCAACTATGACCGCGATTGATTTTGCCAAAATACTTGCACAGGATGGCTACACAGAATGCATTTATACGGATATTGCTCGTGACGGTATGATGCATGGGGCCAATTGGCAGGGGGCTGTTGAACTTGCCGAAGCTTCTGGGCTTGGTGTTGCCGTATCAGGTGGCGTGCGTGATATTCGTGATGTAGGACAAGCACTTTCCCTTTCACAGCGTGGTATCACCGGTCTTATTGCGGGTAAATCGCTCGTTGAAGGTACCTTGGATCTTCATGAAGCGATCACGTTGATGGCGGAAAAGAGCGATAGTCCATGATTACGAAACGTATTATTCCTTGTTTTGATGTGCGTGATGGACGGGTTGTGAAATACGAGTCTTTTTTTGGAAATGAACGAGATGCCGGTGATCCTGTGGAACTGGCCAAATTGTATGATGAACAAGGCGCAGACGAACTTGTGTTGCTTGATATCTCGGCAACGCACGAAAAACGCGGGATCTTGCTTGACATCGTTGAAAAAACAGCAGAGCAGGTCTTTATTCCCTTCACGGTTGGCGGCGGTTTGACGAGTTTGGAGAATGTTCGCGATGTCTTGCGAGCCGGAGCCGACAAAGTATCGCTCAATTCAGCGGCTGTCAAAAACCCTGCGTTGATCACCGAGATTGCGAAAAGGTTTGGATCGCAGTGTGTGGTTGTAGCGATCGATGCCAAAAAAGTAGCTGATCAATCTGACTGGGAGGTTTTGATTAGCGGAGGTAGGGTTCATACAGGCAAATCAGTTGTAGCATGGGCTAAGGAAGCGCAAAGCTTAGGGGCCGGGGAAATCCTACTGACAAGTTTCGATCAAGATGGGCAACGAGATGGCTATGACTTGTCACTGACGCAAGCGGTGGCACAAGCAGTAAGCATTCCTGTGATCGCTTCTGGAGGGGCAGGAACAAAAGATCATTTTTATGATGTGTTAACAAAAGGTCAGGCTGATGCGGCTTTAGCAGCAAGTGTTTTTCACTTTAAAGAAACGTCTATTGGAGAGGTTAAGGCATTTTTAGCACAAAAAGGGGTGTTTATACGATGAAACGGACACTAGATGACGTGGCACAAATCGAACAATTGCAATTTTCAAAAGAAGGTCTTATTCCCGCCATCATCCAGGATGAACGCACCAAAGATGTGCTGATGCTCGCTTATATGAATAAAGAATCACTCGAACAAACGCTTGTTACAAAGCAGACGTGGTTTTTCAGCCGCTCACGGCAAACGCTCTGGCACAAGGGCGAGACATCCGGGCATACTCAACAGGTAGTGCGTATCGAGCTCGATTGTGATCGTGACACGTTGCTGGTTCAAGTGATACAAGTTGGTGCTGCTTGCCATACGGGAGCTGCAACGTGCTTTACAGAGCCTGATGAAAAGGGTGGTAAGGATGTCGCGCACTCGCCAGACATTTTGTTGAAACTGGAAGAACTCATCGCACAGCGCGATGAGTTGCGCCCAGAAGGAGCTTATACAACCTATCTTTTTGAAAAAGGCATCGATAAGATCTTGAAGAAAGTTGGCGAGGAGACAGCAGAAGTGATCATTGGCGCTAAAAATCGCAATCCGCAAGAGGTGCGCTATGAGGTTGCTGATCTCTTTTATCATGTGCTTGTGATGCTTCGGGAGCAACGAGTTCCTCTAACGGAGATCTTTGCTGAACTGTTCGATCGGTACGACAAATAAAGGGAGGGCCGTGAGCCCTCCCTTTTTAAATTTCTGCTGGGTGTTGCAAACCTAAAAGCAGTAAAGAAGCGCGGATGACCACGCGCGTTGCGTCGGTCAACGCCAAGCGCAACGCGCGAAGCGGGGCTTCAGCTGTCAGGATAGGACATTCGTGATAAAAATGGTTAAATGCCTGACATACATCGAGAACGTGCTTGGCAATCAATGATGGATCAGCTTCATCGATCGCGCGCAATCGCATCGCACCTGTTTTGCTGATCTCTTTGATCAGGTTCCATGTCGGATCATCAACATCGCCATGATGATCGTCAGCTTCAAAAAGCACTTCCTTTTGCGAAGGTGTCACCATTCTATGAGGCGACGTATCGTCTTGCAAGGCTTTGGCTTTGCGAAGAACGGAGCAGGCTCTCGCATGCGTGTACTGTACATAAGGACCTGTCTCACCATCAAACGCCACGGCATTTGTCAATGAGAAGTCAATGTCATGCAGGCGATTGGTCTTGAGATCATTAAAGATCACAGCACCAACGCCGATGGCTTGCGCTACATGCTCGACATCATGCAGTGTAGGATTTTTTTCTTCAATAATAGCACGCGCACGTGAGATCGCTTCTTGTACTACATCCTCGAGTCGCACAACCTGGCCTTTTCGCGTGGACATTTTTCGTCCATCTAAGCGCATCATACCAAAAGCAATATGGTAACATGACGAGGCAAAATCATAACCAAGTAGAGACAAAACGTGAAAAATCTGCTGAAAATGCAATTTTTGTTCGTTGCCGACTACGTAATACAAGTGCGATGCACTCAGTTCTTTATGTCGATAGAGTGCGGCCGCAAGATCGCGCGTCGCGTATAGTGTTGCACCATCTGATCGGCGAATCAGGCAAGGTGGCAATCCTAAGTCATCGAGCATGACGACTTCAGCTCCATCGCTTGTCACAAGCAGATTCTTTTTTGCAAGTTCTTCCACGACGACATCCATCTTATCGTTATAGAAGCTTTCGCCTAGGTTATGGGTGAACGTGGTGCCTAAAAGTTCGTACATACGTGCAAACTCAGCCAAGCTTACATCGATCATCCAACGCCACAAAGCTAGATCTTCTTCGT
>DAHWJX010000021.1:0-36318 GCA_027343965.1 Caryophanales bacterium
GCCACTTCGACAAGTAAATCAGCACGCGACGGCGCCAGCAAAAACTCGGCTTGCAAACGGGCAGACTCAGGAGCAAGCACGTAACGCCCCATGTTGCGTACTTGTTGATGAACGAGTTTTGACGGACGAACTCCCGTCAAGATACCCCATGGTTGCGCCTTATCCAGAATTTTTTCCAGACAGATATGAAGTGCATACAAAAGCGCCCGTTTGCTCATCTTGCGCAGTTTGACTTCATCCAGATCAGAAGCTTCAATCGTACGGGTATACCTTGTATCATGTGAAACGATCACGACATCAGCTACGACAAGAAGCTCCTGGATCGTCACTTGTGTTTCAAGGAGCATGTCAAAGTCATCATGCTCCTTGAGACTTTCTTTTCCATCTTTGAAAGTTACCGTAGCTTGCGGCAAAAACAACCCTATCATGCGAGCGACTTCAGCGTTATAGGCAGGACCAAGAAATGTAACTAAAACCCGCATTATGCCAACTCCTGAACTACCTCAATAAATCCAGGCGCTATCTCTTCGACAAATTCACCAATTACAGCCGATCGTACCATCCCTGCCGCTTTCAGATCCTTAACCAAATCAGCCGCCTCACCAACTGGCACTGCAAAGAGCAAACCACCTGACGTTACAGCATCGGTCAATATCGTCGGCATCAATTTATCTAACCCCTGGGCAAACTCAGCCGCCTCACAGACAAACGCCATATTTCTTTTACTCCCTGCAGGTACGAGTCCTTGCCTTGCATATTGAAACGTCGGTTCGCATACTGGCACGTGAGATGCACCGACGCGAAGTCCGAGCCGTGATCCGCGCGCCATTTCAAGTGCATGACCCAATAAGCCAAAACCTGTTACATCCGTCGCAGCATGTACGTGGTAGCGTTGCCCAATCTCAGCCGCAGCTTTGTTTAACATAGACATCCAATGAATCACTTCATCGGTAGCTTCAACACTTGCCACGCCTTCTTTGATAGCTTTTGTTGTGATGCCCATGCCAATAGGTTTTGTCAGCACTAAAACATCGCCCATCTGTGCCTTGCTATTGGTCCAAATCTTATCAGGATGTACGATCCCTGTCACAGCCATGCCAAATTTGGGATCCACGTCATCGATGGAGTGTCCACCCAAAAGCGTCGCATGCGCTTCTCGAACTTTCTGTGCGCCGCCTTGTAAAATACTGGCGAGAATCTCTTTGTCAAGTTTGCTGATCGGAAAGCCCACAATATTAAGCGCCGTTAACGGTGTGGCGCCCATTGCATAAATATCGCTTAACGCATTGGCAGCAGCAATTTGACCGAATGCATAGGGATCATCGACGATCGGCGTAAAGTAATCGACCGTTTGTACGAGCGCCGTATCCTCACTCAACCGATACACACCAGCATCATCGGAGGTTTCCAAACCGACTAACAAATCAGGATTAGGTTCTGCTTTTGGCAAAAAAGCTAGTACATCGCGAAGGTCCCCCGGACCTATCTTGCATCCTCACCCAGATTTCTCCGTCAGCGTGGTAAGCCGCACCATCTCACGCTTATCTTGCAACGGCTGTTTTGATGCCTTGGATAAGGACTTCATATTGCCAGTCAAAGATTGTTCTGACATCGATAATCACCTCCTCCCTAGCAACGCGCGCGACAATCGGCGGGTCACTTTGACGAAGTTTTGTGAGAAGTTGAGTAGGCGTCATTCCTAAAGGATAAATTGCCAGTGCGCAAGTGGGCAACTGTTCAAGTGGCATTGCGCCGCCACCTACCGCCGATGTCGTTTCCAGGACGCGGCATCGCGCATAGCCGCCGATCGACAGTGTGACTTCGCGAGCCAACCGCTCTGCATCTGTTCGCAATGTTTCTATATCTTTTGTTAACATATAAAGTGTGGGAATACGTTGCAAAGCCTTGTCTTCATCACGGTACAACCGCAAGGTCGCTTCCAAAGCGGCAAGGGTTAATTTGTCGACGCGAACTGCACGCGCCAGTTGATTTTTTTTAATTCGATCAATCCATTTTTTCTTGCCGCAGATAATGCCTGCTTGGGCCGAACCCAATAACTTATCCCCTGAAAACATGACGACATCGACACCAGCATCGATACTATCCTTGACGGTCGGCTCATCACCAATCCCTTTACCACGTAGATCAAGCAAAGAGCCACTTCCGAGGTCTTCGATGATGGGAACAGCAAATTCTTGCGCGATTGCCACAAGTTCCGCCAAAGGTGGTTGGTACGTAAATCCACAGATGCGAAAGTTTGACGTATGCACACGAAGCAGTAGTTCTGCTCCGTCTTCTAACGCCTTTTTGTAATCTGCTTCATGCGTTTTATTTGTTGTGCCGACTTCAATAAGTTTGGCCCCGCTTAAACGCATCACCTCATTGACACGAAATGAGCCTCCAATTTCTACTAGCTCTCCGCGTGAAATGACAACATTTTTATCAAACGCCAATTCTTGTAAAGTCAAGTAAACTGCGGCCGCATTATTGTTAACGACAAGGGCAGCCTCAGCACCCGTCAATTCGCAAAGTATGGATTCCACATGATCAAAACGATAACCGCGTTCCCCTGACGCAAGATCAAATTCGAGGTTGCTATAGCCTTTGGCCGCCTGAACGATAGCATCAATGGCGTCCTGCGCTAGAGGAGCTCGCCCCAAATTCGTGTGCAAAATTGTACCGGTTGCATTAATAACCTGCGTAAGATGCATAGCTGTACGCCGTTGTAACGCTTCGTATACTTTTTCTAGGATTTCTTCGATCGACAAATCTACTGTTTCCCCAAGCCGCAGCTTGTCTCGCAGTAACTCTAGCGTGTCTTGTACGACTGCTATAACGTCGCTTCTTGCGTAATGATTCAGCCAATCCTGTACTTGCTCTGTAGATAGCAGTCGATGTACGGCTGGCAACTCCCTAAAACCGCTTTGATCCATGGGTTTTGACACGCTCCAGTGAGAAAGATAAGCTAGAAACGCTATAGCTATTATAACAAATAATTTTAAGGAGGATTTTTCACTTGGAGCATTTGCAATCTGACGTGTGGCATGAACGAGCAAAACAATCGATCATTGGCGGTGTAAACAGTCCATCGCGATCCTTCAAGGCAGTTGGTGGTGGATCTCCTGTTACGATGGTTCGTGGCCAAGGCGCCTACATGATCGATGTTGATGACAACTCCTACATCGATTATTTATGCGCATTTGGTCCAGTCATTGCTGGACATGCACACCCGCACATTGAACAAGCTATGACGCAAGCGATGCGTGACAGCAGTCTCTTAGGGACACCAACGATCTGGGAGACGCTCTTTGCCGAGCGTCTACAAAAAACTATCCCGCCACTTGAACGCGTGCGATTCGTGAATTCCGGTACAGAGGCGGTCATGTCCTGTATACGTGTCGCAAGAGCCTATACGCATCGCAGTAAAATTCTAAAATTTGCCGGTTGTTATCATGGACATTCGGATCTCGTTTTAGTAGCGGCTGGGTCGGGCCCTTCTTCCATAGGTATACCTGACAGTGCAGGCGTCCCTGAATCAATCGTTCAAGAGGTTATCACCGTTGCTTTTAACGATGAAAATGTATTGGATGAAGCCATGCGATTATTCGGTGACCAAATTGCCGCCATTCTTGTTGAACCCGTTGTCGGTAATTTTGGCATTGTCGAGCCCAAACCTGGTTTTTTACGCCACATACGCAACAAAGCCAATGAGTATGGTTCACTGGTTGTTTACGACGAAGTGATTACGGCATTTCGTTTTCGTTTTGGCGCAGTGGAATATGACGAAACCACGGCTGATCTTTATGCATTAGGTAAAATTATTGGTGGTGGACTACCGATCGGCGCCTATGGTGGCCGGCAAAACATCATGGAGCAAGTCGCACCCCTTGGACCCGCCTATCAGGCAGGAACGCTCGCGGGCAATCCAGCTTCACTGCGTGCTGGTATGGCCTGCCTGGATCTTCTTGAGCAACCGGGAATCTACCAAACGATGCAAAGTTTAGCAGTGACGCTAACCAACGGCATCTCCAGTATCGCGAAGCACCACGGAGTTCCCATCGCGATCAACGAATACAAGGGAGCCTTCACCGTATACTTCAATATTCCATTTGTTTACAACTACGAACACGCAAAGTCATCAGACAGTGGTATGTTTTCGGTTTTTTTTCATGCGATGTTGGCACAAGGTGTCTATCTGGCCCCATCAAAATACGAAGCGTGGTTCTTGACCATAGCTCATACCAAGGACGATATCGAGAAAACGCTAGAGGCAGTGGATAAAAGTATGCCTGCTGTGTACTCTTTGCTCGCAAAAAGGAAATAAAGCAAAAATGAAAAAAGCCAGAAGCCCGAGTTATAACCCCGGCTTTCTGGCCCAAATGACCACCATCAACCTTGTGGCAACAAATCAGAAAGCTTGTCGTACAATTGTTTTTTGGGCATATAACCAACAATTTGTCGGACTACTTTACCACCTTGGAAGATAAGCAAAGTCGGAATACTCATAATGCCAAATTCACGAGCAGTTTGCGGATTGTCATCGACATTAAGTTTCCCTGCTTTTAATCTAGGGGCAAGTTCTGCCGCGAGTTCCTCAACTACAGGTGAGAGCATTTTGCATGGTCCACACCAAGCAGCCCAAAAATCAACGAGTACGGGTGTTTCACCTGAAATAAATTGTTTAAACGACTGATCGGTCACTTCATGTACCGAGGCCATTTTGCACACCTCCAAATCAAAAACTTATCTTGTCTTGCCAATGTACATTATAGCACACTTATTTTCTACAAGTGACTTTCTAACAGTTGCTCAGCGATACGCGTCGCTTCGACAACATCAGCTTGCATAAATAACACGACAAAGTCCTCCCGTTCGGCATCAAGGCGAGCTGCAGGGAACATAACAATGGTACCTTCCTCGCCGCGAACGATAAACTCTTTCGCGTGTTCCAATCCCACCACATCAGCCGTATATTTCACCTGTTCCGCTAATGTAGCGAACAAATCAATGACCGTTTCATCATATTCTTCTGCTCGCAAACCACGACGTCCATCAGGAAATACCGTCAGCCAGCCAAGTACTTCATCGGTATGCAAAATGCGCTCCAACCAATCACTAAAGCCTTCTATGGCATGGATCCTATCACGATCCACGCCGTGTTCCAACTCAGGCAATGATGTACTTAACGGGTTGCTTACATCCTCTTCTATTTTCACATCGTCTTGTTCTACTGTAGAATCTGCCTCACGAGGTGATGCGTCATACGGTGCTTCATCAAGGTCTGGCGTCACCTCGGTTCGTGGTGCCTGTACCGGTGCTGTCATTTGTATATCCTTGCGCCTCTTTTTCTGGCGAGGTGGCGCCGCTTTCGTGCCAGTTTCTATACCCCTCATGTGAAGTGTCGTCCAGACCATCATCACGACAATAGCAACAATAAGAATAATTCCTGCAAAAACCAGATACATAGTGCCTGATGACATCGCGTCCACTCCAGGATAGATTGATCAATCCACTTTTCTTAAAAAATAGCATATTGGCCAAACAGCAGCAACTCATGTCTTACCGCAATAACCACCGTAGCAACCGCTTTTGCGTTATCGTAAATGTTCCTGGTCGCAATCGCCATGCACAAATCACAAGAAGCAAAAAACTACCTAAAATGTAGATGGTAGCATAAATCAACCATGACGGCGCGCTCATAAGATTATGCAGTTGCACCGTGGTAAAAACAGATGCAACAATCGAATTGTGGAAAGCTGGTGTAATAAATCCTAAACTAGCTTCCAGACTGGCTTGCATATATATAGGGTTAATCGTGTAGGCTACAGTTCCTAAGTCTACCCAAATCGTTTGGTCAGGACTATGAGCTGCAATCGTATCAAAAAGATAGCCAACCACAGAACCTCCAATAAACACGGCGGCCACGGTAGCATACGACAGTACCGTACTCCAGCCTGTTCGCTGCACAATAGTGGACCAAAAAATACTGATACTTGCAATAGCACCAAGTGTCATGAATTGCAGTCCAAAAACAGCAAGAACTTGCGACGGAACAACACCGCCAAATAAAAACACGATGCTATAAAGCGGAAACGTCATTAGAATCAAGAGCACTAAAAAAGAAATCGATGTCATCCATTTTGTAAAAATGACTGACCATGGAGAAAGCGGTGTAGTCAGTAAAACAGGCAATGTTTGCCGTTCTCTTTCTCCGCTGATGACACCTGATGCGATTCCAGGCGTCACAAAAGAGATTAAAGCTAATTGTAAATAGGATAAAAAAGTAAATAATTCTGCAGTTCGTGTCGGTTGCAATAGCAAAGTCTGTCCCTGAACATTAACATACATAAATGTAAAAGCCACGGCACCGATGACGATCAGATACAACGAAACAGCCAATACCGTGCGTAGCGATCGCATACGTTGACGCAATTCTTTACGCAAAAGCGGATTACTCAAGAAATTTCCGATGCGTTGCCACCATACACTCCACATTGGCAACCTCCTATCAAGCCATTTTGCTGACAGGTTGCCCCTCGTCAGACTCTCGGGTAAGGCGTAAAAAAAGCTCTTCTAAACTCGCACCGACCTCATGCACAGATTTTAAAGAATAACCAGCCACAGCAAGCTCATGAATCAATTCTACCTGATCTTCTTGCGAACCAGAAAAAAGCACTTCGACATGCTCATCATCAAAAGAAATTACGTCACTGATATGTTGGCGAGACGCAAGATAATGAGCTAACTGCACCCCACCAGACAACACTTCAACTTGAAGCTGCCGTTGACCTTGAACCCGCGCGTTAACCACTTCAACACCCGCACAAGCTACAAGCGCGCCTCCTTGAATTACACCAATTTCATCGCACATTTCCGCTAGCTCAGGTAAAATGTGTGAGCTAATCAACACCGTCTTCTGACGTTCCCGCAAGCTTTTAATGATCTCTCGCATCTCGATTCGAGAACGAGGATCGAGCCCCGATGCAGGCTCATCAAGAATAAGCACAGGTGGATCATGCATGAGACTACGAGCCAGGCCAAGTCGTTGCTGCATGCCTTTCGATAGTGTGTTTACATAGAAATCCACTTTATCACTCAAATTGACCATCGCGAGTAACTCTTTGGTCCTCTTTTCGATATCTCCATGAGATACCCCGTAGGCAGTTCCATAAAAGGCCAAGTATTCCTTAACGGTCAAATCATCGTAAACCCCAAACTGGTCTGGCATGTAACCGATCAATTTTCGCACTAAAGCAGCATCTGTGGTTACTTCTGCACCAGCTACATAAGCACGCCCTGATGTAGGCAGCATCAGCGTCGCTAAAATCGATAAGGTTGTCGTTTTCCCTGCACCATTTTCTCCCACAAAACCAAATACCGTTCCAGAACGCACATTAAGGTTAAGGTCTTTCACAGCTTCCACGCGATTAAATCGCTTGCATAAATTTTCCGTCACGATCATTGATTATTCAACCACCTTGGTAACCGACATAAGTTGGCGAACGATCCACTGAGGTTCTGCAGGGATAGCTGAATTTTCTTTGGCAAAGATGTCAGGTTCCGTATTGGACCACCCGACAAGAAGCACCATACCGGATGGCACAGATACGTTAGTAAATGCACTCAAATAGGGAAAGAGTGCTCGTCCAATTCCATGGTTCGCACTACTAAGTCCTGCACCAAGTTGCGTCAAAAATGGTCCTCTAGCATGCGTTTTGAAAAGCACATCAACATTGACGCTTGCCCCTCGTTTTAGATGCCCGAGAGGAAATACTTGCCGTCCATCGATCAAAACCATATCGGAAAAGTCGACGGAAGAATGATTAACAAGAAATCCACCAAGGGAACTTTTATTGGCAAATAATTCACCTTGCAGATCACCAAACGTCGATACTGTGCGTGTCGCATAGATGAACCTCCCACCCCAGGCGCGAACGTTTGAAAATTCCGTCGTTGGTGCCTTGGTCTTCATCGTCACCAACGCATCACTTTTCACAGCGCCCGTCACGCGATCAGTCAAAGGAACCATCCACGTATCAGGGCGGGTAATGATGCTGTAAGACCGAGTTTGCGGAGACATTAAAGCCTGTACACCAACCGCTTGCGCCAGATGACCATCGACAACATCAATAAGACCAACACTCTGCGTCAAGATACCATTAGGTCGCTCCTCTACGCCTTGGATATAAATCGCAATCGCAACGCCAAGCGATACCACAGGTAAGATAGCCCATGCCCATTCGTTTTTACGATATTTACGTAAAATAAGATACAGCAAGGGCCCAGTGATCAATATATAAAGTCCAAAAACAACTTCCCAGATCCATAATGGCGGCATATGTAATTGTGGGAACAACTCGGCCGCATTCATCATCGTCCACAGTCCATTTGTCCCAAAGAGATCAAACGTGACTGGTAAACTATTATGATGCAATTGTTGCAAGAGGGTGTCCCAAAATACAGCGTTTCCCGTCCATGTCACCAAGGTCGATGTATTGGCTTGAATGCCAAGATAGGCAACTTGTCCACGTCCAACTGACGATACAGCGACCAAAGCATGATTGCGGCTTCCGACCAACACCGTAGCACCTGCATGCGCCGTCCCATAGAGCATGGGGATCATGCCGTGCGGTGGTCCTTGCGAAGCAAACTTGGCGAGGGCCGTCGCCTGACCATCCACAACAATCATACCAGCCACAGGGCTTAGCGTCGCAAGTGTTCCCACTTGTCCGGCATTAGGTTCTAAACCTCCAAGCAGCAAAATGCCGCCAGTATAAACCCACTGCTTAATCGCTTGCACCTGTTTTGACGTTAACTCTGATGCACTTTTACCATCGATATAGAGATAGGATAATCCTTGCAATAATTCACCAGACGTAGGCACCGTTGACGGTGGAATGTAGGCCGTAACCACCTGTGCGGTCGAATTGGCTGATGATACCCCAGCCAAAAACTGAACCGCTTCGGGTTGATCGCTTATAACGCCTGCGATGTCGGAGCTTGCCACAGGCACGCCAGACACGCGCACGGTCGAAACCAGCTTATTGGATTGCAAAAAACGCACAGATTGTCCGGTTTCCAGCAATTCACCGGGCAAGCCGAGCGTTACCGTGCTTGTCCCTTTAGGCACCCAAATAGGCCAGGAAAAAGTCCCTTCATACGAGAAACCACTTTGATTGTGTATAGGAAAGATGAGGTGGCCAAAAACAGTTCGACCACCCGGGTTAAAAAGTGTTATACGCACAGGAGCCCATACATGAGGATCATAAAATGTCTGAAAACCGACATCGGCATGCATGGTTATTGGTTTGCTTGCCGCTATCGCCGGGATAAAGGCATGGGTCGCACACAAAATAATCACAGTTGCAATAAATAAATAACGCTTCATAAAGAACATTTTATCACGGATGGTCAGCGAAGTACTATCGTGCAACGCTTATACAGAGAAAAAGGTGATGGTTGACAATAATACTGACCTGGACAATAAAATAATGATCATGATAAATAAAACAATATGATACTACACGAATCAAAAAGATAAGGAGTTTTGCGCTATCGACCAGCATTTACTTGCATTCGTCACCGTTGCACAGGAACAAAATTTTACTCGTGCAGCTGAAAAGTTGCATATTAGTCAACCAGCCATCAGCCAACATATCCAAAACTTAGAACAACGCCTTAATGTGAAACTCCTTGATAGGACGAACAAGTATGTGAGATTGAATAAGGCGGGTGAACTTGTTTATCACCATGCTAAAGACATTTTAAATTTGTACACACAGATGGATCGACTCATTGAAGACTTACAGCATAACGCCAGCGGATCACTGATTGTCGGCGCTAGTTTTACTTTTGGGGAATACGTGTTGCCACACATCATCGCAAGCTTTCGCCTTCGTTACCCAAAGATCACACCAATGATTAGCATTGACAATACACGAACCGTCGTCGACAAAGTGAGTCGCGGCGAACTCGATATCGGGATCATTGAAGGCCAATCTCAATCACAAGAAGTAGACATCGAATCATTTGCCAAAGATACGGTGGCCATTGTTTCCTCGATCCATCATCCATTGGCTGCAAAAAAAGAGATGAGTAAGGAACAATTAGAAAGTGAAACGTGGATTATTCGCGAAAAAGGGTCTGGCACGAGGGAAATTACTGATTATGTGTTTTCTACCTATTCCATAAAACCCAAAGTCATCATTGAGTATAGTAGCACTCAAGTCATCAAAGAATCTGTCGAAGCTGGTTTAGGCTTGTCTGTCTTATCAACATGGGTGGTTCGCAAGGAATTAAAATGGGGTACCCTTTGTCTCCTTCCTATGAACCATAATGAAATACATCGTCAGTTTTCCATGGTTGTGCGGAAATCGGATTTTCAGACGAAAGCAACCAAAGTATTTCAAAGTTTTCTGCGTGAAGAAACACAGGGCATCACGCAATCGATTTTATAGTAGAAAACAGGCGTAAGTTGCTGTCTACCAGCGCAACCAAATCATTTTCGTTGCGCTGATTATAGACTACAGTTAGCGATTTTGTGCCAGATAATAGGCAAAATCGACAGCCAAGTCACCAGCTTTATTACGCATTTGGGGGAACAGCAAACGACGAGCCGGTTTGGGGTTCATCTCGATATACCACACGTTTAAGCTATCATCCACGCCAAGATCATATCCAACAAGACCGAATGTCTTGTATCTTTTGGATAAAGCATAGGAGACCACTTTGGCCGATCGGATAAGCCGATCGCTAATCTCCTCTGTTCGCGCCAGACCCCACACGTGTGCGAGATCGTTCATCGACAAACGATGCCCCCCGGCCACAAGATTGGTGACCACTCCATGTTTAGCAGCTACTTTCGGGACGATACCGACAACTTGCCACTCTCCTTGGCGATCACGCCCCAACACGACGCGAAAATCAACATTGGCCCCGTCTACTTGTAGCAAAGGAATCTGTTCTTGAACAATGTGTGTTCTTTTAGCGATCACTCGCTGATAAAATTGATGAAAATCAACATTCGACAGAACTGCAGACAGTTTTTTGTCACCTTGAAACCGATCACACTCCACCCGTATCCCCCGCGGCACCGAAGTCAGGCGAAGCACGCCGCGCCCACCATAGCCCCCCGTCGGTTTCACATATACCGTCCGATAGCGATCCATCATGTCAACGACTGTAGATTCATTTTGTACAATTTTAGTTTGAGGAACATGCATCGTGGTACCAGAAATCTGCGAAACAAAATGCGTTATTGCGCCTTTCCCTGGTAGAGATGGGTTAAATAACGGAATGTGGTGTTCTTTAGCATGACTGCGAAGAGGATGTACCAGCCCTTGTACGGCAAGGTGAACAAACACATTATCATAGAGGACATCAGGCATGTCTAACGTTTGTCGCGTCCATGTAGAGGCAAAAATCGGTGACAGGACATAACCTGTGACAATTCCTTTTTGCAAATTCATTTGTTCTGGATGAAATACAATAAGACGTGCCCCCATTTGTCGAGCACGCATCGCCATTCGTTCAAAAAACAGTGCTTTGCTTCGCCCCAAACCATCACATGGTTTAACCGTCGATGCAACGCCTATGGTTATTTGACTGCCCATACAGGAGCCTCCTTGGGGGCTTTCACACATAACCCTCAATCTCATGTCACGAGAGTGTATGCCATGTTTCCCCAAGGGGCACCGGACAGGAGCCTATTGGACTGTTATGAAGCGCTACTTTGGCCCTCGCTATATTCCACGCGCACCGTTGTAGCAATCCCACCGCGAACACTAAACTTGCCAATCACTTCAAGATAACGAGGTTTTGCAAAACGAATAAAATCATCAGCGATAACATTCGTTACTTCTTCGTGAAAATGACCTTCCTCACGAAAACTCCACAAATAGAGTTTTAGCGATTTTAACTCGATAATATAAGGGCCCGGACGGTACCGAAAGGTTATGACACCAAAATCAGGTTGTCCTGTCTTTGGGCATACGGTGGTAAATTCCGGAGCTTCGATAAATACTTCATAGTCACGCAGAGGGTAAGGATTAGCAATTGGTTCTAGTTCCTTTGATGGCTTAGTTGACATGACGATCATCCTCCGTAAGATCATGTTGCATTTGCAGTGTTTTTAACTCTGCTTTTACCATACCAAGTTCTTGCACAAGACGAATAGAGCGCATCGTGAGCCGCGATAAGACGACGGTCAAATGTAGCATAATACCAAATAAGAAAAGAAATCCAATCAAAAAAAGCAAAGACGGCGGATAAGCGATCTTTAAAACATCGGCAAGTGGGTTTAACCATTGATGGAAAATGGATAGAATTAACAGAACCAATCCCATGCCAAGCCAAAACAGCGAATACTGTTCCATCAATACGCGACGTCGCATTAGATCAATAACGGCAACTAAAAACACAATCGCGAAAACAGCCACGATCACAAAGACATTCACGAGCGCGCCTCCCCTTTGACGCTGCCTTTGCGAAGGATCTCAAGCAAAATGGCTAGAGACACCTTTAACATATAATAACCAGACTTAAACATCGTAATGGATGACACACCCGCTTGGCGTTCCTTCATCTCAACAGGAATCTCATGAATCGTCAATTTATGGCGATGTAACAACACCAGCACTTCTACTTCAGGATAGTCGATGGGATAATATTCGCTAAACAAGCGAATCACGCGATCGTTGACGACTCGGTACCCTGAAGTCGTGTCATGAATCGGATAACCTACTGCCACACGCACCAACGTCGCTAACAAAATCATGCCAGCGCGCCTTGATCGTGAAGAACGATACGCTGTCTTTTGCACGTATCTCGACCCAAGCACCATATCACCGTGATGTTGTCTTGCTTCATCAAGCAATCGTGGCAAGTCAGCCGGGTCATGTTGACCATCTGCATCGATTTGAACTGCAAAATGATAGCCCTTATCAAAAGCATAGCGATAGCCTGTCTGCATGGCACCACCGATACCTAAATTAACCGGTAATTCGATCACTTGTGCTCCTGCACCCCGTGCTACATGTGCCGTATTGTCCGTAGATCCGTCAGAAATCACCACGATGTCAACATTAGGCGCAGAATGAAAAATGCTACGGATTACGTCAGCGACACTGCGTTCTTCATTGAGGGCGGGAATAATCACCAAAGCGTCGTTCATGCATGAGATCTCCTTTGAACGAAGATGTGCCAAACTTGCACGACATAGGCGGCAAGGATAATCAACCACAACACAATAATAGGGTAGCCGTATCGCGCCGTAGGCAAAAACCCTAACTGCAATAGCAAAAGTGCAAGCGTCGTAAAGCTGATTGTCCGCAGTTGGCGCCAAAACAGTCCCGCAAACATAAGGATAAAGCCCAGCACAACTACCACATGATGATATAACACAAATAGCGCCATATAGCCATAGAGCCATGGTTGCCAAAAAAGATAACCCAGTTTGCCAAATAAAAACCAGCCTACAAAGAAAAAGAAATGATGAGTTAATCCTTGTTCGATATAATGAATCGCAAATGTCTGCTGACTTTCATGCAGATTGCGCGACATTTGAATCAAGGTGTCAATCGGCACCTTAAAGTACGGGTCCGCGCCAGCTAAAAGTGGGTTGCCTGCTTCTGTTGAAAGTGGGATAAAGCGATGAAAATCCAGGGCGTTTCGCACCCACCATGGCATCATTGTAACGATAAAAAGAACAATACACCAAGCGAATTGCTTAAGCCAGGTAACAGCTCCTGTAACCCCCATTCTTCGAGAAGGCCACCACGACAACACGGCAAACAAAATGAGGAGCGGCAATACCGTCGGTCGCACCAAGGTAGTCAGTCCTAATAGAAACCCAGAGAGTGCATAATATCTCCTGCGATTTGTTTTTTGAGCAAAAACAAATGCCAAGATCGTCGCGATAAGCAAGGGGATAAACAATGCTTCCGTAAGCAACATGAGCCCGACAAAGGAGTTCGGTAGATAAAATAGGGATAATAGAGCAGCGATGACTCCCGTCAGTTTGTTAACCATGACGGTACCTAACATATAAATAAGAAGTAATGTAATGATCGAAAGGACTTGCTGTGCCAGGTACACTTCATGAATGAGTCGCTGATGCGATAATCCACTCGTGTGCAAGATGGAGACAAGTTTCATGATAATGGCCACAAACAAGGGATAACCGGGCGTCACAAAGGCGTCAGGGACTGTACCGTTACCTAAGTAGCCATGCCAAACCACGTGCATTGCCATGGCATCATAACGCAACATATCGCCGTATTCGGCAACGCCAGTTTTTTTCCACAAGTATATTCTGAATAAAAATGCTAAAAGTGCAATCACTATAAATGGGATATGAGATCGTAAGCGAGCCAATGCATAATCCTCCTAGTCTATTTCATTAAAAGTACCGTTTTTTCCTGTTCTTTGTCAAACCTTTTTGCCACTTGGCTAAGGTATAATACATCCATACAACCATCAAGGAGTCATATAATCATGGCGGATATTCCACAACTTTTTGCACAAATGTTTCGCGCATCTTTTGGTGAAACAGCTTGGCAACAATATCAAAATTCTTTAGAGCATCCTCGAGTGCGTGGTTTGCGGATAAATTCCTTAAGAGCAGTGAGTGACCGTCTAACCTTTCACCTTCCTGTTCCATGGAACCCAAGAGGTTTTATCATTGATCTTCAAGATCGCATTGGCAACGATCCATTACATGCAGCGGGCGTCGTGTACCTTCAGGAGCCCACCGCAATGGCCCCAGTCGCTGTGCTTGAGCCAAAACCAGGCGAACGAATACTTGACCTATGTGCCGCACCTGGTGGTAAAACAACGCAGATTGGCGCCGCCATGGACAACCAAGGTTTTCTTCTTGCCAACGAAATCAATCGATCGCGCGCCCAAGCTCTCGTGCAAAATGTCGAGCGCATAGGACTAACGCATACCACTGTGTCGGCTGTTGCCCCAGACAAACTCACGGGCGCGTATAGTGCATTTTTTGATGCTGTCTTAGTCGATGCACCGTGTAGCGCCGAAGGACTTTTTCGCCGCGAGCCTGAAGCAAAACTTATGTGGAGTATAGAGCGCGTCGAAACGCTCGCACAACAACAACTAACCATATTGGAAAGCGCCTATACCATGCTGAAGGAACAGGGACGAATAGTCTACTCTACATGCACATTTAACCCCATAGAAAACGAATGCGTTGTAGCCAAATTTATCGCGTCTCACCATGATCTGAGTCTACAAAAGTTATCTTTAGCACAGAGCGATCAAGGCCTATCATGGACACAAATCCTGGATGCGGCAAAGCACAGCGAGTGGCTCCATACCCTTGTTCAGCACAGCGAAACCGCTCTTAAACACACAGATACCTCATACTGTGCACGTTTTTTTCCGTTTCATTGCGAAGGAGAAGGACATTTTCTTGCCCTCATCGAACGTAAAAGCCATGATTCTCTAAAAGCACCGCACATAAAACGCGAAGCCGCAAAACACCGTGCATCGCAACGTGATGAGCAGGCACTATTGGAGACTTATGCATCATTTGCGCGAGACACGTTGACACCAATTGCCATCAAACAAATTCAGGAATCTCGTCATTTTCTCGCACAAAACGGGGTGTTGTTTGCCGTTTCCAAGGACACAGCGCCCATGCCCGCCTACTTACGCCCCGGCCTACCCTTGCTTCATCTTGTGAACAAACGCGCGGCACCGGAACACGCCTTGGCCATGACCTTGCAAAAAGACGATGTGTTACGCGCGTGTTCTTTACCCTACGGCGATCAAAAAATTCTCGACTACTTGGCCGGTCACCCGATTCCCTGCGACAGTCAAAACGGATGGTGCCTCGTACTTATCGATGATGCTCCGATTGGATGGGGTAAAGCGTCTCAAGGCGTATTGAAAAACCATTACCCAAAAGGGCTACGTCGACAGTATGAATTTGCTCGCTAGATTTTCTGCAAACGTGTGCACAACAGTTCTATCCTATAACGGCGGCGAAAATCCGCTCGGTCGAAGGAGTTTGACACAGTTAATGCTGTATGTTCGACACAGAGAAATCTCTTAAAAACTGAGCTATAGTGCCTTTTCTATACTAAATACCATACAATTACACACTTTTTACATAAAATAATCTTATCGTAGAAGCAGGAAATGAAGGGTCTTATCTAGAAATTAATTTTGTCAAAATCAATGCAAACGATTGAACTACTTTTTGACGTTGCTGTAAGCGAACCCAATGTTCTTTCTATTGACTTCGCGAGGCAACGGATAAGGAGTAGAAAGCGTGAAAACGCTTGGGCAATCTCTAGCATTGATGGAGGCGCAAATTCCTTGGGGGCAAATGCCGTCCGATGAGGACGAAACCCAAAACAGAGAGGGGCAATTTTCAATGAAACGTTTGTCAAAATTTACAGCAACCGCACTTGCAGTTGGAACACTCGGTACGGTACTTGCTACTGTAGGCGGCGGGCTGGGTGCTACCGCAACTCTCAAAGCAACACAAGGCGCATCTGTGCCGTCGGGTCAACATCTTACGATATGGTCTTGGTGGGGCGGCCCTGAAGCACAATTAATGCAACAAACAGCCAATGCGTGGGGCAAATTGCATAACGATACGGTAACCGTCATTGATAAATCAGCCGATAGTAATTTCAATGATTTTGAAAACGCTGTCCGTAGCAACTCCGCAGACATGGCCATTGGTATCCCGCACAATAACTTAGGGCCACTGCAATTAGCTGGAGTTCTTGCACCCGTACCCAATGGTGAGATCAATAAAGCAGACTACATCACCCCTTCACTCAATGCCGTATCTTTTGCCGGACGCATGTATGGGATTCCTCTTGCAGCTGAAACATATGCACTTTTTTATCGCACGAATAAACTTTCAGCGGCTCCGACAACATGGAATCAATTTATTACAGATGCCAAAAAAGTCGGCTTCGAGTTTCCAGATAATAACTTTTACTTCTCGTATGCGTATATTGGTGGCATGGGCGGTTATGTGTTTGGTCAAAATCACGGTTATACAAACGCCGGTGACATCGGTCTCAATAGCAAAGGCGCCGTCGCTGGTTTGAATCTTCTTAAGGATTTTGTCTTTAAATACCACTTTATGTCCAAGAACTTCAACAATAATTACGCCTTAACAGACTTTCAATCCGGAAAAACTGGGATGTATATCTCGGGTCCTTGGGACACGCCCGGACTGTTGAAAGCTAAAGTGCCTTTCAAAGTAGTTCCATTGCCGCTTTTACCAAACGGAAAACACCCACAAACCTTTGAAGGGTATCAAACCATGGTCGTGAGTTCGCGTACGCATAACGCTGCGGCTGCTTGGAGTTTAGCGCAATATATTGCAAAGACAACGCCGCTCAAAGAATTGGCTATTGGTCACCGCCTGCCAGTCCTGAAAGCTTTGATCAATGGACCACAAGTGCGTCAAAACCCGATTAACGAAGCTTTTGCGAAAGCTCTGCAATATGGCGTACCTATGCCTAACGTTGCTGCCATGAATGCTGTGTGGACACCAGCTGGCAACATGCTCACTTTTATCACGCAAGGTAAAGAGGCGCCTCAAACAGCAGCAAATAACGCCGTCAAACAAATTCGCGTCGGCGAAGCCATTCAATAATCACTTCTCTCACGAACGATATCAAATTTATGGAGGCACCTGCACGTAAGGTGCCTCCATATCTCCTTACAGCACAGTCTTTTATAGAGGAGGCCCAGATATGGCGACGTCAAGTGCAAAATTGCGCGCCGCGCATGGCCAAAGAAAAAAAACTCAACCTACCGCCTATGTATATCTCTTACCGGCGTTGATTACCATTGCCATCCTAAGTGTTGGACCTATTATCTACACGATCGTCATTTCTTTTACGAATTACGACAGTGGTCCTCACTTTTTTAACTGGAATTGGGTAGGATTCACCAATTATCAAAATGTTCTATTTGGCGAATGGGGTCAGTACTTTTTACCTACCATTATATGGACTTTTGTTTTTGCCATTCTCACGACCGCTCTAAATTACTTTCTTGGTCTGATTATGGCCGTCTTACTCAATAACAAACATATGAAAGAGTCTGTCGTTTATCGCGGTATCTTGATTATTCCCTGGGCTGTTCCAGCCTTAGCCTCTCAATTGGCTTGGAGTGGTATGCTTGATTATAGCCGCGGCAATATCAATCAACTCCTTCATTTTATTGGGATCGCCCCAATTCCATGGCTTATCAACACATTCTGGGCCAAAGTAGCCATTTTACTTGTTAACCTATGGCTCGGTTATCCGTACATGATGAACGTTTGTCTTGGCGGTTTGCAAGCTGTCCCTGGCGAGTTATACGAAGCGTCAGCCATTGACGGGGCCAGCCCCATCCAACAATTTTTCAGCATTACGCTTCCTTCTCTTTGGAGAATTAGCCTACCGCTAATTATTCCAACAATGGCATTCAACTTTAACAATTTCGGCGCTGTCTACCTTTTAACAGGCGGCAATCCAGCGAGTCAAACCAACCAATTTGCCGGATCGACAGACATATTGATCAGCGCCGTATATAAGATGATCGATCAACTTGCCATTTCACCATATGGTTTAGTTTCCACCTTGGCGGTCCTCGCCTTCATTGTCGTTGCCGTATTTAGTTACATCAATATGCACTTCACTCATGCCTTTGAGGAGGTCGACTGAAGATGGCGAAGTCAAAAGAAACAATGGCCCCAGGCGAACGTGTCGGCCTCTATATTTCGCGTGTGGTTGTTTGGTTGGGGATGCTATTTGCGATTATTCCCATCTATTTCGTCGTAAGAGCTTCATTTTCGCTCGGGACGTCATTTTACCAGACGAATCCATTCGATTGGTCCAACCTAACATTAGCTAATTATCAGTCATTAGCTACGCCATTCACCTCAGGCTATACGTTTGCGCAATGGCTAGGCAATACATTTCTTGTCGCCACATTAACATCTCTTGTTCAGGTATTTATTACGGTGACCGCAGCTTTTGCTTTTAGTCGAATGAAGTTTTGGGGTAGACGTTACGGGCTTATGTTTCTGTTGTTATTGCAAATGTTCCCAACTTTAATGTCAGCTACCGCTTACTACATCGTCCTGTCAGACATTCAAGGCTTAAATAATCTGTGGTGGTATATGGCTATCTTGTGCGGTGGAAGCGCCTATACGATTTGGTTGATGAAAGGGTATATGGATACAGTTCCACGGGACCTTGACGAAGCTGCTATTGTTGATGGCGCAGGATATTTCAGGATATTTTGGCAAATCATATTACCTCTTGCCCTTCCGATGGTAGTTGTCGTCTTCATTTTCTCCTTTATCGGTATATTTACAGAATATCCTTTGGCTAATTTGCTTCTTACATCGCCAAGCAATTATACCGTTGGTTTAGGATTGTATTGGTTGCTCAATCCGGCATCCCATGCACAGAACTTTACGCAATTCTCAGCAGCTGCATTGGTCATTGCAGTTCCCATTACGGTGGTATATATGATTTTTCAAAAATGGATCGTTCGGGGTCTTACAGCCGGTGCTGTGAAGGGTTAATCCTTCACAGCCCGTCAGGGGGTTGAAACAGTGTCACTCAAACAGGATATCGCTGCATCTATTTACCATGAATCGGTAGAACCTTTTGCCTATTCGTATCAAAATGATCTCTATGTCCGATTACGCCTAGGCAATCGCGTAGCAGATCATGTTGACGTTATTCATTTCGATAAATTCAAACCAAAGGATACTCGCATTGTAACGCCAGCTCTTCCCTATGCAAAGCACGGAACGACACACGAGATTTACCAGGCGTGTTTGCAGCGCGGTACCAAACGCTTCAAATATATTTTCGCTATCCACGTCGATCAAGAAACGTATTTCTACAGTCGAATCGGGTTAACCGATGCGGAGCCAGAGGACATTAATGATACGTTTGAGGTTCCTTATCTTGGTGAACGAGACACCTACAGTCCACCCGACTGGATCGTCGGAACCACCTATTACCAGATTTTCCCAGAACGATTTAACAGAAGTGAAACAGGACCAGAACATAGTCGTACGTTAGTGCCATGGGATTCTGTACCGACGCGAGACAGTTTTTATGGCGGCAACATTCAAGGTATCATCGAAAAAATCGACTACATTGCCGATCTAGGCGTCACTGTAGTGTACTTCACGCCCGTCTTTGAAGCACCATCGAACCATAAGTACGATACGATCAACTATTTTAAAATAGATCCTGACTTTGGTACAGAAGATGATCTAAGACAACTTGTGGACGCATGTCACGCACGCGGCATGCGCGTAGTGCTTGATGCGGTGTTCAACCACATGGGTGTAGAACATCCAATATTTAAGGATCTCCTGCAAAATGGACCTGATTCAACCTATGCGGATTGGATCTATCCAAAATCCTGGCCGCTTTCTATCGAGGAACGCAACTATGAGACATTTGATTTCGTACCGCATATGCCAAAATGGCGAACAGCAACACCTGCTGTAGAAGATTATCTCAGCAAGGTTGGTGAATACTGGATTGACAAAGTGGGTATCGATGGTTGGCGACTTGATGTATCCGATGAAGTGGAGCATACCTTTTGGAAGCATTTTCGCTCCCGTATCAAAGCAAAAAACCCTGACGTATTGATTTGCGGAGAGATTTGGCAGGTTGCGACACCATGGCTACGTGGTGATGAATTTGATTCCGTCATGAATTATCCTTTTGGTTTTGCAGTTCTTGAATGGTTAGCTAAAGGCACACTAAATGCTAAAGAATTCTTCTACCGTATCGAACGTATTCGAGCGCTCTACCCAGAACACGTCCTTCCTGCCTTATGGAATCTGCTGGATTCTCACGATACGCCGCGACTTTTAACGCTATGTAATGATGACAAGACGCAAGCAAGGCTCGCAAGCTTCTTGCAATTTGCCGCCGTTGGGTCACCAGTGCTATATTACGGAGATGAAGTGGGTATAAACGGTGGCCCAGATCCTTTATGCCGTGGTGGAATGGTTTGGGATGAAGATGAACAAGATCAAACGTTGCAGGAGTATTACCGTGCACTTCTGCGCGCTAGGAAAGATCACAAGGCACTTGTTAAAGGAAACTTCCGACCTGTTTTTGACGGACTGTCGAAACAATTGTATGGCTTTGTACGATCACTGAAAGATTCTGCCACTGATGAACGTCTTGAGACCATCGTATGTTTTGTAAATAATGATGACGAAGCTGTGTCCTTCCAATTCTCGGATGCGGCCCTTACACCAGGTGTTTACAAATGCATTTTCGGGAGTCTCAAAGGGCACACGGCCAGCACAAAAAATGTGCTATCCTTGCCTGCTAAAGATGCTTCCATGTGGCTATTGGCTGGTGAATAGACGTGGGTTTTAACATTAAAGATGTGGCGTCACTCGCGGGAGTTAGTCCTTCGACCGTTTCTCGGGTAGTGGCTAACCATCCGCGTATCAGTCAAGAAACTCGAGAACGTGTTCGCGCAGCGATGAAAGAGTTAGATTACCATCCTAATGCCATCGCTCGCAGCCTAGTAAAAAAGACATCTGACACCATTGGCTTGCTGATTCCTAGCCCGATCGATCAGTTTTTTCTGAATCCCTTTTTTACAGAATGCCTACGTGGGATTACTTCCGTGACGCAACAAGCTGGTTATGATGTATTATTATCGACGGCCAATTTCACCGGTTTTAATGATGAAACTCGTTTACAACACATGCTTGGCAGCAAACGAGTCGATGGTGTCATTTTGCTTAGCTCAAAAATCCATGATCCTTTGATTCCTATTCTTGAAGAAAATCATGTGCCATCGGTATTAATCGGTCGTCCTGCCGTTGCTTCCTCAATCAGTTGGGTCAACAACGACAATCAAAAAGCATCCTATGATGCCACAACGTATCTGCTTCAACAAGGGCATCACCGCATTGGATTTCTTGGTGGTTCACAAGATCTTGTTGTCAGTGTCGATCGCCTGGCTGGCTACCATGCTGCTCTTCGTGATGCTTCAATCACTTTAGAGTCAAATCTTATCGTGTCAGCTGAATTTCTTGAAGAAGGCGGCTACACCGGTATGATGAGACTTATGGCACTTGTCGAGCGGCCGACAGCTATCGTCGCATCGGATGATGTATTGGGATTCGGTGCCATGCGAGCAGCCGGAGAACTTGGTTACCGCATTCCTGATGATCTTGCTATCGTTGGCTTTAACGATATTCCACTTGCAAAAATGGCTAATCCACCGATGACTTCGATGAATGTGCACATTGATGAATTAGGTAAGATAGCTGCAGAAGTGATCATCGAGCAGATCTCGCAACCATCGCGTGGCAAAAGAACTGTCATCATCCAACATGACCTCGTCATAAGACGATCATGCAGTTCTGCGGCGCCTCCTTACTTTGGCTCTGTTATTACATCGTAAGTAACGTAACTTTCGCGACCCTTAACGGGTCGTTTTTTTCGTTACGCACGCTTTTATGGTGCGGTGCATAGCCTAAAAATAGCCTACTCATAAAGAAGGTGAGCCAGTTGACCGTTGTTAGTGCACCCACGATATTTCTAAAAAAAACGCCCTCCATACACCCAGTGCCATCTTCATCGGATAGTCAAGTAGAGCCTGATGAGTCAGCCTTATCATGGCTCCATCAGCATCGTGGTCGCGTGCGATCCGTGAAACGTACTGCCATTGTACAAGAAACAATCCCGTCGCCCGCACTCAAACCAAGTGTCCTTACGATCATGAATCATTTATCCACAAACAGTTTGGGACACTCAGTATCTGTCCTCACCCAATCCGGACGGCTTCACGGCATTCTTGAAGCGATTATCGAAAATGAACTCTTACTGCGTCAATCTGATGGGATCCTACGCCGAATTTTTGTTTACGGCATCATCAGCGTATCTCGCAATTCATCGTAAATATCCAGCAGAGCTCTAGCTGTCATGCCTAGGTACCGATCGCGCCGATAGGCAAAGACGAGTGTGCGACTGGGTTGCGATGCGATCGGTACGTAACATGGGCTTTGCTTTGTCGTGTCCTGCAGCATCACCATATGCGGCACCACCGTAACGCCAAGCCCATGCGCCGCGAGCGACTGTGCCGTTTCAACACTGCTTGTTTCAAACGCCACATGGGGTTGAAATCCACTCTTTGCACACAATTGAAGTACCGTATGCCGAAAACCAAACCCATTTTTCAGGACAATAAAAGGAGCTTGCGCAAATTGATCAAGCGCAGTAGGAACGTTATTATCCAATACAATGTCTGGCATCCATGGAACACGTTCACGCGGCAACGCGAGCACAAGCGATTCCGTCAGCATAGGACGAATCTCAAGTCTCGCATCATTCACGGGTAACGCCAGGATGCACAAGTCAATGATTCCCTTCGCTGTTAATTCTTCCAATTGATCTGTCGATTCTTCCACTAGGTGGATACGTACATCAGGATAATTCATCGCATAAGCCCGCAGCACAGGCGGTAAAACATGTCCTCCCGTAATGGCAGGTGCTCCAATCGTTAATTCCCCCATCATACCTTGACTGCGTTCGCGCATCTCACGCAACAAGTCCTCACTCATTTGCACGATTTGCCCTGCTTGTTCAAAGAAACGTTGCCCATCCGGAGTAGGCATGGTGGGCCCGTTTCCCCGATAAAATAAAGCCACACCAAGTTCCCGCTCTAATTTACTAATTTGTTGACTTAAGGAGGGTTGTGTCACAGACAGCGCTTGTGCGGCTTTCGTAAAACTCCGATAGCGATTGACCTCCAGCGCATATTGCAACCACCGGAATTCCATCGTAGCACCTTCTCTTGTGGTCATATAAGAAAAACCTATCGAGTGTATAGATTTTATATCATAGACGAATACGCTGTCATCCAGTAACATGAGAAATAGAAACGAACGCTATAAGGAGGATACGCAGTGAGTCAACCAAAAACGCTTATCGATAAAATTTGGGACAGCCATATTGTCCGCGAACAAGCTGGGGAACCTTCATTGCTTTACATCGACTTACACCTCGTGCACGAGGTTACATCACCACAGGCATTTGAAGGACTTCGTCTCAGTCATCGTACTGTGCGCCGTCCCGATCTGACCTTCGCCACTGTGGATCACAACGTGCCGACGACAGACCGCTCCAAACCTATTGAGGACCCCATATCTCGTCAACAAATTGATACCCTTCGCAACAATTGCCAAATGTTTGGTATCCATCTTGCTGATATCACAAGTGAAGATCAGGGCATCGTTCATGTCATCGGTCCGGAACTCGGTCTCACGTTACCAGGAAAAGCGATCGTTTGCGGCGATAGTCATACCTCAACGCACGGTGCCTTCGGTGCGCTAGCATTTGGCATAGGAACGAGTGAAGTTGAGCATGTCCTTTCTACACAGTGTTTGCAACAACAACGTCCTCAAACAATGCAAATTGTTGTGCGTGGACAATTGGCGTCAGGTATACGGGCTAAAGACCTCATTCTCGGCATTATCGCAAAGTACGGAACAGCATTTGGCACGGGATATGTGGTGGAATATCGCGGTGAAGCGATTGCTGCATTATCCATGGAAGAACGCATGACGATCTGCAACATGTCGATTGAAGCCGGTGCAAAAGCAGGACTTATCGCACCGGATGAGACAACATTCGCTTATCTTCGTGGCAAAAAGTATGCTCCGCAAGGCGCACGTTTTGACGAGGCCGTGTCTTTGTGGAAAACGCTGAAAACCGATGAAGGAGCCGTGTTTGATCAAACGATCGAATTTGATGCGTCCACGCTAGTTCCGCAAGTAACTTGGGGAACTAGCCCAGGCATGGGAGCCAACGTTACAGATAAAGTACCACATCCAAGTGATTTTGCCGACCCTGTCGTACAGCGCTCTGTTCAGTTGGCACTTGAATATATGGGATTACAACCAGGGACACCAATCACTGATATCGCTATTGATCGCGTCTTCATCGGATCCTGCACCAACGGTCGCATCGAGGATTTACGCAGTGCGGCTGACGTGGTAAAAGGTAAAAAGGTTTCCGAACATGTGTCAGCTATGGTGGTTCCGGGCTCTTATGAAGTAAAGAAGCAAGCGGAACGAGAAGGACTACATCAAGTATTCCTTGATGCCGGGTTTGAATGGCGCGAACCGGGTTGCAGCATGTGCCTGGCGATGAACCCCGATGTACTCGCTCCAGGTGAACGCTGTGCGTCTACATCCAACCGCAACTTTGAAGGTCGGCAAGGTCGAGACGGTCGCACTCATCTTGTCAGTCCTGCAATGGCGGCCGCAGCAGCCATTGCGGGTCACTTTGTCGATATTCGAACGTTTTCTTAAAAAAAGGGGGGGCTCACCATGGAAGCTTTTCACACACATTCCGGCATTGCCGCACCGCTAAACCGTGCCAACATCGATACGGATGCCATCATTCCAAAGCAATTTCTTAAACGCATCGAACGTTCAGGCTTTGGCCAGTTTCTATTTTACGAGTGGCGGTTTACGCCCGATGGTACGCCCATCGCAGATTTCATACTCAATACCGCGCCTTATGATAAGGCGTCGATTCTTATTGCTGGGCAAAATTTCGGCTGTGGCTCGTCGCGTGAACACGCTCCGTGGGCACTCTTGGACTTCGGTTTTAAAGCGATTATTGCCCCTTCCTTTGCCGATATTTTTTATAACAATTGCTTTAAAAATGGCATTGTTCCTATCGTCCTTCCGGATCATCAGGTACAAACCTTACTTGATCTCACCGCAGCAAACAAAGGAACCGTCTTAACCGTAGATTTGGAACAGCAGCAAGTCGTATTGCCAGATAATACCACATATGCATTTGAAGTGGATAGCTACCGCAAGATGCTTCTGCTCAATGGTTTAGATGACATTGGACTCAGTCTACAGCATGAAGACCTCATTACAGCCTACGAAAAAGATGCACCCTTTGCCCGCCCCATCGCTTGATTAGCAAACAATGAGCGCTTATGAGCAAACTGGATGATTACGGTGTAAACCCGCCCAGTTTGCTCATTTTTTGTTGAAGCATAGTCAAAAAGGAACGCTCGCTCCATCCTGCAAAAAAGGCCAGTAGTCCTAAAAACATCATATTTTGACCTTGCCCGGCCCCAGCTAAGCCCGCCTCAGCACAAAGCCATACCAAAACGCCAACTAGGGCGCCAGTAACAGGCTTTATGATTAGCCAGCCATCAGAGACATCCTGAACAATCCCTTGCATTCTGCCTTCATACAGGACATAGATGGCAAATAAAACAGCCCCCAAGGCACCCCACCATGCACACAGCAAAGCCGGTTGATTCGCGATAAGAAACATTTCCCAAGCCTTATGACCCGTTTGCCCAATGGTAGCAAAAAGGATCCACAATACAAGCAACACCATAACCAAGCTTCCTTCAAAAATCAGCATCAACCAAAATCTGCGCTCACTCTTGGGAGCCTGCTGTTGTAGCTCGTCTAGCTTACATTTTGCTTTTAGATAGCCGTAATGAGCTCCCACAACGTCCTGTGATGTGCCCAAAGCAAGCTTGCGCAATACTTCGATCTCTGTAACCAAATTCGTTACGGATTGGACATTGTGAACCGCAACGATGGCACTCACTTCCTTAGCCAAATCATCCAGATTTGCACACACTTCGTCAAACGACATGGTCATGACATCCATCTCCTTTTACAACCAAAAGTACGCTTTTTGCGGCTTGAAGGGGACAAAGGATCTCTCACACATTGATGACGTTGGGCATATGTCTGTGGTAGCCGAACTTGGCAATCCGTCTCCGGGAGGGTACGCCACTTATGAACTCTTCGCCATCTGCTCTAAAGTTGCTTTTTGCAAGCGGCCTTGGCATGTTATTTGACTCAATGGATGTCGGACTTTTAAGCTTTGTCATTGCCGCTTTATTTGTCGCATGGCACATAACGCCAACTGATGCCGGTTTGCTTGGCAGTATCACGTTAATTGGCATGGCCATAGGATCAGCGTTCGCAGGACTATTTGCCGATCGCGTTGGACGCAAACGCGCGTTCATTATTACGCTCGTCATCTACTCGATCGCAAGCGGCGTTAGTGCATTCGCAGCTTCCATCGGAATTTTACTTGTCCTACGATTTATTACAGGCCTTGGGCTAGGAGGAGAACTGCCTGTCGCCACCACTTTTGTCCTTGAGTCGTCTCCGCCTGAAGTGAGAGGTCGTCGGACCGTGTATCTTGAAACGTATTGGGCACTTGGCGGAATCGTGGCTGCGTTGATCGGTTATCTGGTGATTCCGGCTCTAACCTGGCGGATTGCTTTCGCCATCACCGTCCTCCCTGCGCTCTATGCACTTTACCTGCGGCGCACCTTGCCTGAAACGTCAGCTTTTAAAGGCTTAAAGCGCACATTTCGATTTCGCGAAAACATGGCCAATTTGTGGTCACATGGTAACAGAAGAAAGACGTTTGTACTTTGGGTCATTTGGTTCACCGCAAATTTTGCGTATTATGGGATGTTTCTCTGGTTGCCCAGCGTATTGGCACTCAAGGGATTCTCACTCGTGCATAGTTTTGGCTATGTTCTGATCATGGCCATTGCACAAGTACCGGGTTATCTGGCTGCCGCATGGCTCGTGGATAAGTTAGGCCGCAAGTGGACGCTGATTTTGTTTTCTATTTTGTCGGCCGTATCCGCCTTGCTGTTTGGCTTATCAACTAGTTTGACGGATCTCATGACATTCGGTTTAATTTTGAATTTCAGCAACCTTGGTGCTTGGGGCGCAACCTATCTCTTTTCGGTCGAACAATACAAAGCAGCATCCAGAGCAACAGGGCTTGGCTGGGCTATGGGCATTGGAAAACTCGGCGGTATGATCGCACCTTACCTCGTGGGTGTCCTCGTTGCCACACATGTTGCCTTTTCCGTTATCTTCAGTTTATTTTTCCTCTGCACTTTCCTTGGCTTGATTGTCCTGATAACTTTGGGCAAAGATGCTTCGAAAGAAATGTTTGAAGAGACCACAGGTCGTGCAGAACTTTCAACGCATGCCTGATTATCCTACTACCATGATAAAGATGCGCCTGTCTGCCAAGTTATAGCAGACAGGCGCATCACTATTTATGAACGGGATTCCCCAGACATTCACCAGTTTTGTATAATAAGCTAAGCTTGCTGATTTTGAGCTAGAAAGAAACATGGGGGTAACGGGTGCATGATTGCACAAGCACAGAGTTTTTTCTTTTCCTTATTTCCTGCAACCATCCATCCGATGGTGGTCCATTTTACCATTGCGATCATCTATCTCGCAGGGTTGGCCGAACTAATTGCGCTTTTTAGCAAGGACAAGTTCTTTGAAAGAGCGGGATTCATTTTACTCGGCCTAGGTGTCCTAGCCACGATTGCCGCAGGTGTCGCAGGTAGCATCAGCGAAAACTATGATCACATCACACCAGCCGTCGCCCAAATTTTATCTCAGCACAGATTTTATGGGGAACTGACGGGAGTAATGATTTTAATTGCGTGGGTCATCCGACTTGTCACGCGTTATAGAAATAATCGTCGTGTCGCCATCGTGTCTATCGCTTTTACCATAGCGGCCGTTGTCCTTGTGTCTTATGTGGGCCATCTTGGCGGTACGTTAGTCTACGATCATGGTCTTGGCATTGTTGGCAAAGGTCTAGGACGAGTGCACCCGTAAGATAGCATGCCATGTTCGCAAAATCGTTCATGTGCGAGTAGTCCCGTTGCATGAAACGGGTCAACCGATAGCGTGTCGACGCCCACCAATTTGACACCCACTTTGGCTAGGGCATCGACCGCATCGGGAGCAAATCCGACAAATTTTTCTGTAAATACTTGAGTATGCAGAATCGATCTACCTAACACAATACGCTAACATCACACACATAGTAAGGGGATTCACTATGAAAGGTGTCTTGCCAACCTTGTTGCTGGCATTCAGTACATCATTATTCGTGACTGGCTGCAGTACGCAAAGTCAATCAACTACATCACCTTCCATCAAGCACCAGAAACAACCGTACACCAGTGTATCCTGTGCGACGAAAAATCCACCACTTTCCCCTGTGAAGGAGACAGCAAGCAAGGCCACATTAACGCGATATCATCGGCAACGCTGGAAAGTGGCACCTGCCCCAGCAATCGTGCCTCAAAAAACCTACATCGCTGATGTATATACGACAGCCGGTACCTTCTCTATTCGCTTATTTTCAAAATGGGCTCCCACTGCAGTAAACAATTTTGCTTTCCTCGCCAATCACCATTTTTATGATGGCGACACATTTTTTCGTGTCGTAAAAGGGTACATGGTTCAAACAGGTGATCCATTACAAAATGGAACTGGCGGTCCTGGTTATACATGGCCAGATGAATTACCACCTCATGAAGCATATAAGGAAGGTATCGTCGCCATGGCCAATCGCGGTCCCAATACAAATGGCAGCCAATTTTTTATCGTTACCGCACATGATGCACAAATTTTAGATCAAAATCCAAATTACACACAATTTGGCCAAGTCATTCACGGTATGTCTGTCGTCCTCAAAATTTCTGATGCTCGCGTTACGTATAATCCTTTGATGGGGGAACTCAGCAAGCCAGTGAATCCCGTCCATATCGTGCACATTGTGATTCGCACGTGTTAGCTGGTTTGCATCGCGGGTTCACAGTATGATACTGTTACATTTGTTAGAACAAATATGGGGGCGGATGGGGTACTGGTGTCCTTCCCGGTCTTCAAAACCGAGCGGGCGGCACGGGCTGTCGCCGGTGGGTTCGATTCCCACACGCCCTCGCCAATGAGTTTTTGTGGCTTCCCGGTCGCTGATGCAATTTTGATGTAACATGTGTTGCACCGAATCAATCTTATTTTCCGCGCGGGCCCAGAGCGGTGTTCCGTCGTCTCAATTACTTCGCGGGAATTTGTTACAAAGAAAAGTACGAGGAGCTTTTGACCGCCGAATAATGTTTCCCCAAATAAACACATATGCGACACACGCGCGCGTCACGTAATGATATGGTCATTAGAATTTCGATTGACACGCCTCTTAACAATGCGTACCATGGTGAGCCGTTTATTTTATGGAAGCTATCCGTTCCACCCCGGAAAATGTAATGGAACTCATCTGCAATGCTCTGCAGGCAGGAATTCAAACGAATTATGTGCTGATGGATAGTTAGTTGGTTTACTCATCAAATTCTTAACTTAAGCACGCATTTTCCGTACAACTTCACGAATAATTCCATCATGGGTATTGGGATGCAGAAACAAAAATGTTGTTATTTTCATCATTTCTGCCTCGGTAAGTTTATCTAATGCATAGGCTTCATCAAGAACAGGGATATGAAATCGATCAAAAGAAAGAAAAGCAATCCATTGCTTAGTACCGTGGTCATCGATAAATACAACGCGAAGGGCCTGAGCTGATGGAAATAAAAGTGAATCATAATCCACCACGATGTGCATGTGTTCTACTGTTGCTGATTGAAGCAAATGATCAGTAGCAGGCAGAGCAATCAAGTAGATGATTTCTTCGAAGGAATACTTTAGTTCTGTTGCATGATATCCTAATCGACGCAAACTACGCCGAGTAAAAGCATGGAGATAACGAACCCACAGCCAACGGCTCAATCCAAACGAGACAGAAAAAAACAAAAACACGAGTACAACAGACCTATAAAAAGTCATTTTCATTCACCACCTTAAGATACCACAATGCAGTTACGGCCTAAAGATTTTGCTTGGTATAAAGCCCGGTCAGCAGATTGAAAGATTTGGTCTGGTTGATCACCATCGTCAGGAAAACTAGCAATGCCTACACTGACAGTAAGTTTACCAAGCGGCTGAGTATCTTCATGATAAAAGTTGGTTGTTTCCACGGCTACTCGAATTTGATCCGCATAGATCTTGCTCTCGGTCTTGCTTTTTCCTGAAATCAAAACGACAAACTCTTCGCCTCCAAAACGACAAACCAAACCCTGTGCCCCGATAACACTCTTCATAATAAGCGCCACGTTTTGCAAAGCCTCGTTGCCACGGTCGTGGCCATTGGTATCGTTATATACCTTAAAATAATCGATATCGACAATGATTAAGGAAAGTGCCTGTAAAGACACTTTAGCACGAACAATCTCTTGATGGAGAGTCTTTTGAAAATACCGATGATTATAAAGACCTGTCAGGTCGTCGGTTTGCGCCATCCACTCTGTGTGATTAAACATTCGAGCATTCTCGATGGCAAGGGCTGCCTGTGAAATAATCGGCATAATACTTTCTAAAGATTCATCGGTAATCGGATTTCGATTCACCACATTATCAATAACCAAAATACCAACCGGTTTGGTTCTGTTAAGCAAGGGTATGACCGCACATTCGTCCATTTGAAATGCATCGTGCAATTGTTTTTGCGTAGTGTCATGCAGATCCACGTGCCTCACGATGATTGGCCGCTTTTGCAGCAGTGCTTGATAGAAAACAGAAGTGGGATCGGTCAAAGAAAACGTCATGCTTTGAAGAAGAGCATTTAATTGGTGGTTTTCATGTCTCGCTTTATCTTTGAGAGCGATAAAATCCGTCAACGTCATATTATGGGTCACAACATTTTTCCATATGTCATACCCCTCTGTCACCGTCATTGGACCAATACCAAACATCCCACGAACGTTATGGCGGTCATCAGAAGCCGTAAACAACAGCGCCCTGTTAAATCCCAAACCATACCCCGCCGTAATTGAAGTAAGAATGATATGAATCAAACGATCCAATTCCAACGTGCTTTGTAATGAAACACTAATTTCTCGAAGAATATGCAGATCTTTAGACTGTTTGAGAAGGCGACCTATCCATTGCTGCTGGCGTTCCTTACGTTTGTGCAGCCAAGCGAAACAAAATCCTCCCACAACGCCGAACAATATCGAGATCAGGCCAAATCGGATTACATAGACTGGATCATTCTGTCGGGAAAAATACACAGCAACCATTGATAGCAATCCGGCTATAACGCCGCCTACCAGAAAAAAACTATAGGCGGATAGGATGATACAAAATACTAACAGCCAAGGCAGTACCTTTTGATCGAGAAACCACGAGCTTGCCATTGTTACGATAAAAGCCGAGACGACAAAGGCTACTTTATTCCATAGAGCAGAAAAGGTGTGTCGAACGTAATTGAGTATAAGACTATAGGTAATCACCGCAACTAACCATACATTTCCAATCACAACGTTCCTCCGTAGCTAATCTTTTACGTACAAGAAACAAAAAACAGATTATTTCTTTTTTTATCGATAACTTGTTATATTTTCTAACGGGCTAGTTCAGTTGATCGAATTGTATCACGTGCATAGAAGAAAGGGACGATGCTGGTCCCACAGACACCCACTGCCTTTTCTTCCATTTCAATACTCCCTGCCTTGATCCTCCCGTATAAAGAGTGTTGTGATATGTCACAAGTGCTGAAACTGCCGATAACACCGGATAATGACCAAGAGAGGTAAAATGATGCCCATTCCACAATAAAACGCCATCTTGACCTGTTCCGACCGCAAGTCGTTTGTTCCACAGAGCCAAAGACCATGCCCCTCCTTTATCTCCCAGCCAAATCCATCGATTATGCTGTAACTGATATACACCATTAACGCCGGCTGCTATGATGAGGGATCCACGGTATGAGCACAGGGAGACAACAGTAATTGTACTCGTCCGTTCTCCTGGCTTACCAATAATTATCCACTTGTGATGGCTCCACTCCCACACGCCATCACCTTCCGTACCAGCATAAAGTTGCCCTCCGATAACGGCGAGAGAAGAAACATCCACCTGATTCACCAAATCGTTAAAAGATCCAAGCAAAGACCATTTCTTATGTTGATATTCCCATATACCATCTCCACTTCCATTATTAAAACCAACAATAATACGATTTTTATAGGCGACCATAGCGGAAACGCTCTCTTGATCAGCCATTGTTCCTTGCGCCAAGGGTTGCCAAAGTCCTTCTCTCCATTGCCAAACACTTGTCTGATGGCCAAAGCCATCACGCAACCCTACCGTAAGCGTTCCGGATACCATAGCGGCTGATGTGATGCCCTGTTGATTGGCCACGTCATTGGCCGTTCCGAGCTGTTGCCATGCGTCATGTTGCCACATCCAAACACCGCCATCGGTAACAGCAACAAGGCCGGATTGAGCTAAATTATCTGAGCGGGTACTCGCATGATGTAAAATCAACCATATTCCCGAACCCACGAGCAAGGAAACTACTATGATAAACGTGATTCGTCGAAATCCTGAATTCATGATGTAATCAGCTCCTTTTGCTCCCATCGACGAGGAACAAGTCTAGTTGGATGTTTCCGGATAACAACTTACTTCTACGCTATATACCTTCGACGGTGAGAGTCAATTGCCCTCGCCATCTGTTTGGCATACGAAAAGGAACCTGGATTGCCATCAAAAATCCACCAAATTTCACTTGTCCCTGTATGATCGTAGGCGGTGCAATATCGATTGTTATCCCTTGATGATAGAGTCTTGTTGTAGTATGGCCCGCCACGGAATTACCAAATTCACCAACAAACGATTCCAACATGTCGCCTAACAATTCTACGCCATGCGTGACTAACCCAGTTTTGGAAAATGTAACTTGTTCACCTACAATAAATAGACTTCCTTTGATTATGCCGATCAAGCCCACTAATACCCCATGATCGATTTGCACCAAAGGGGCACTGATCGTACAAGATTTTTCGATTTCAATAGGAACCAGTTCATGAATGCTGGTCAACACAGCATTCAGTATCGCCGTTATAGGACTTTCCATCTTGCGAAGTGTTGCCAAAATACGGTCGGCTTGAAACGTCTTTACAATAAAGTCTCTTGCACCATGCTCAATAGCTTCATTGTCCATAGAGCGAATCGCCTTTAAAGCGAGTACCTATCGTATGCACCTTTCTTCACGTTTTCTTAGCATAAAAGACAGCGGAGCCTCTGGGCAATAATAACCCTCGGGCTCCACAGCCATCGTTATCTTATCTTACTCAACGACAAAATTGAAATTGTTTCCGGCATTACTGTCCCACGTGCCACTTTGGTTGTGAAAGGCGCTGTTGAACGTCGTGGCCCCTGATGGAATCGTGATCGTGGCCGTCCATGTACCGTTAGACTGTTGGGTCATCGGCGTATCGGTTACACCGGTCCAGCCGTTATAGCCCCAATGCATGGTCATCGAGGTTGCGGAGGCAGCTAACGAACCATCGTACGTAATCGTGGCCGTCTGTCCTGCAACAAGCGGCGTTGGATTAGTCGACACGGCCGTCAAAGGACTTCCCGTTTGTTCTAAAATTGTTGCGTAGTGTCCATCCAAAGTCACACTGATGTTGCCGTTGCTGTCCACGGTGTAGGAGCTTGGTTCTGTGACACCATTAACAAGCGGCGTTACGTTGGTTAAAGTGCTACCGTATGCAGCACCCGCTTCGTACGCGGGGATTGTTTCCGTTTGTGTCGCACTGCTGTTGTTTAAGACAACAATGTACCGTTGATTCGCATCAAATCGAGCATACGAATACACATTCGTATTGTTGTCCGCCACAAGGGTCATAAACGAACCATCTTGTAAGGCGCTGTTTCCTTCCCGCATCCGTACAAGTTGTTGATATAACTGAAATACGCTGTTGCCGCCGTTGGCTACTTGGCTCCAATCAAATGTCCAGCGTTTTCCTGCATCGTTCGTACCTCCACCCATCATGCCGTATTCATCGCCATAGTAAATGGTAGGCAGACCAACATAGGTGAATTGCAAGAACGCGCCGAGATAGTCTTCCCAATAGTTCGGTGTACCGCCATAAGGCTCTGTAAACGTACTGCCGCTTGGGGTCGTGTACGTTTTGTAGTTAATCGTACTGGCAGACCGTTCGCCAAATCGCGGAACATCTTGCGTGCTCAGTTCATTGACTTGCACTACTTGAGCCGGGCGTGGTGCTTGTACCAACGTATCGTGCAGCCAAGTATCCAAACTCGTCGTAGAGATGGAATTGGCATTAAATCCATCGTCATACCCTGTGATCCACTCTGAAGCTGGTTGTAAGAAGCCGTTGTAATTCACGGAACTGTCCCATTGCGTCCCATTGAGCCATTCATATGGCTGAGATCCCTCGAACCATTCACCGAAGATAAAGGCGTTCGGATTCACGCTTTTAACTGCCGTGCGAAACGTTGTCCACCACTGGTGGTTCGTGGCATCATTGTAGTTGCCGTTGGCTTCTGGATCATAGCCATTAGCACCAACATGCCCTGGAGCATCCAGTCGCCATCCATCAATGCCGTAAGGACTTTGTAAATACGTTTGAGCGACGTTTTCAATCTGGCTTTGCAGTGCCGAAGATCCGTAATTCAGTTTAGGCAGATTCGATACGCCTGCAAAGGTCGCGTACGAGCTTGGCCAGGTATAAAATGTATAGTACGGATAATACTGACTCGACTGACTGGCTTGAGCACTTTGAAACCATGCATTACTCGCGCCAGTATGATTGAATACACCGTCCAGCACAATCTTCCCGGACTGTCCTGCGGGATCCGTGCTGTTATGCACGTCTGTGATCAATTGTTCCAACGCTGTGTTCCCGCCAAAATGAGGATCCACGTTGTAATAGTCTTGTGTATCATACTTGTGGTTTGTGTTAGCGGTGAAAATCGGATTGAGATATAAAATATTCGCGCCAAGAGACTGTGTAATATAAGGGAGTTTTTGATCAACACCCTCTAAATCACCCCCAGCAAAAGCGACCTGATCGGTTCCGCCCATGTTGCCGAGTTCCGGATCCTGACCCCATGACAACTGAACAGTTGAGTTGCCATACCAGGAATACGCACCGTTGGTCACATCGTTTGAGGTATTACCATTATAGAACCGATCAACGAAAATCTGGTACATTACACCGGTTTGCGCCCAAGACGGTGTGGTGAAGCCGGGAACAACCCAGAAATCGCCGCTTGTTGCCGTTGTTCCAGGTGCCGTGGAAGAAGGACCATATCCGTTATAATACGCCGTCGAAGAATTGTCGTTAGCCTGAAAATAATAATAGTATGGATCACTTGTTGCTGGAATTTCAGCCTGCCAGGAATCATAGACTCCGTTGACGTCAGAACCCTCATTCACCATAGGAATATAGGTGGTTGATCCTGTCGTTAAATCATACACAACAACGTTTGCACTGGTAAGATTATTATGCGTGGTTCGCAAGGTAACCGTGACCGGTTGAGATGAAGTTGGTTCCTGTGGTGTCATGTACTGTGGGCCT
>DAHWJX010000022.1:0-5216 GCA_027343965.1 Caryophanales bacterium
TGTCCATTGTAAAAAATAACTCTGGAGACATGGACACGATCCGAAAACGTCCAATGTTTAAATAAGCGGAGTAGTCAGTCGGTTGGATAGTCCTTAAATGATGATAATATCCTAAATCATCACCTTCAAAGTACGATCGAAGTCTCATCGTATAATTGACTTGATAAGTATCTCCACGAGAAATGGCCTCTTTAATTTTATGTATGCTATCGATATACTTATCCCGACTCGTATCTGATGCCCACGACGCGATAGTAAAGTTGTTTTCAAAAATCAAATCTGAGCCATTGTCTGGCTCAGTAAATATCCCGAACCACAGCAAGGGCATTTTATGTTTAGGAAGCACCATGTAGGCAGGATCAAAAGCAGGTGCTGCCTCATACGATAAATACCCTGCTGCAAAGTACCCTTGGTTAACCAATCTCTGAATTTCTCGAAGTGCCGGATAAACTTCCTCAACAGAACGCACCGAAATGATATCCACTGGATTACGGAATGTTCGTCGTTGAGAACGTCCATACTTATCTTTGAAATCAAAAATAAGAAGTGGAGATGCGGTTTCTCTATTCATGTATATCTAATCCACCTCATAGTCACAGCATCAAACACTTTTACACGGTTTCTTTAAGCCCATCGACGAGCACTTGAGCAACTTCCGGGCGAGTTAGTTTAGGGGAAGGCTTTTCACCAGAACGTAAGATCGCTCGAACTTTAGTTCCCGAGAGGGTTACATGGTTATCCTTATCGTGTGGGCATGTTTTTTCTGAGGCCATACCGTCACACCGTTCACAATAAAAACTGTTCTCAAAAAACAGCGGTGTAATACCTAAGTTGTCTGGCGTAAAACGATGAAAAATAGTTTGTGCATCGTAGGTCCCATAATAATTACCTACCCCAGCATGATCGCGTCCTACAATAAAATGAGTACATCCGTAGTTTTTGCGCACCAAAGCGTGAAAAACAGCTTCTCGTGGTCCTGCGTAACGCATGGCAGCAGGAAAAGCTGATAAAAGCACGCGGTTTTTGGGATAATAATGCTTCAACAACACTCGATAGCTCTGTACCCGCACATCAGCAGGTATATCATCCGATTTGGTTGCTCCTATCAGCGGGTGAAGCAATAACGCATCAACCGTTTCCAAGGCTGATTTTTGAATGTATTCGTGTGCTCGATGAATAGGATTACGCGTTTGAAAACCTACTACGGTTTTCCAACCCTTATGTTCAAAGTACCTACGCATCTCTAAAGGATCACGATGTAAATCAGCAAATGTCGGTTCAATCTTGCGATGTAGTAGCGTGATGGGACCTGCCACGTACAAGTTGCCTTGCTCCATCAATCGACTAACTCCCGGATGGGCTGTGTCCGTTGTACCGTAAACGGCGAGTGCTTCTCGAAGTTTATCATAACTGTAGATTTCATGGATTTCCATTGTGCCATAGAGGATGTCATCATGACCAAGTAAAGCAACGAATTGCCCTACTTCTAGGCTTCTAGCGATATCTTCAGAAATAGGAAGCGTTACAGGAATTGTCCAGAGGATACCATTTTTCAAACACATAGCATCCAGCACTGATTCATAGTCTTCTTTCCCCAAAAATCCGGTCAATGGCGAAAATGCTCCCACACCAATCATTTCAAGGTCTGAGCGGGTCCATTCACTAATGGAAATCTTCGCAAATTGTTCGGCTTGACGCAGTGCATCTTGTCGTTTTTCACCTGTTACTTTTTGTTGGATTAACACGCCTCCGTGAGGTGGTATACCATAAATCACAAGGATTCACCCGCCTCTGTATGTAATCCGCATTCCGTTTTGGCAAATCCCGACCACCTACCGCTACGTGGATCATCTCCTTCTTTCACAGGTTGTGTGCACGGCGAACAGCCAATGCTGGGATACCCATGATCATGCAAGGGATTGTAGGGGACGCCATGATAATTGATATAATCCCACACTTGTTCGTGCGACCAATGTGCCAAAGGATTCACTTTGACTAAGCCAAATCGATGATCCTGTTCAACAATATGCGCATTAGCGCGCGTGGGAGATTGTTCTCTGCGAATTCCTGTAATCCATCCGTCAAATTGTTTAAGATGTTGTTCAAGGGGGCGTATCTTTCGAATGGAACAACATTCATCTGGTCTTGTCGCATAGAGATCCGTTCCAAATGTTCGTTCCTGTTCTTCCAACGATATCGCAGGTAGTACCTGGATGAAATCAACCGCATCGTAATACTGAATGGCAACATCACGAAGACCATAGGTTTCTGCAAAAAGTAATTGTGTGTCCAGGTAAAAAACCGGAATCGGTAATTTCCTTTTAGCGATCATATCGACCAGGACCATATCCTCGGGACCAAAGCTACAGGCCAACGTAATATTGTTTATACTCGAATAAACTTGGGACATGATAGCTTGGGGATGTAATTTTTCAAGACGATCATTCCAGACGTTCAATTCAGACTCTTGTAAAGAAAACATTGCCACACCTCCATAGTATGGCATCTTAATGGACATATCTTAAGGCTGCCTTAAAGGAGTTGCCTACATGCCGATATACTTCGCATATAAAGATCGTGCGCGTGTAGTGTCATCGACACCATGCAGCAAGGCGCGTCCATCCGCAAATAGCGTTATTTGTTCCTCACCCAGATCCAATCGAAGCAAATGTTCGTTGACACGTACACTACCCAATAGGGCAAGCTTATCGGCAACTTGAAATAAATCGATAGGCGAATGCGAAACTGCCGGACGAACCTGAATGGTTCGCCGACCGCACATCGAAACGGTCAGAGCATCATTTTTACGCACAAGCGACGTGAACTCTTTCTTTCCACAACACCTGCAGTCGTCTTGGCGATGTCCAAAATGGACGGATCGAAAATCATTTTTCCATACATCAAGGTACACAAGAGCATTAGTCAGCGCGTCATCGTTACCTGTGAGATATTTTAATGCCTCAGCGACTTGAAGCGATGCAATCATTGAAACAGCTGGAGCAATCACGCCGACCGTATCACACGTATCATGTCCCGAACCAGGATCCTCTCCAAAAAGGCAAACAAGACAGGGAGTGCTTTCAGGGCGAAATAACGCAGTGGATCCAAAAGAACTAACAGCTCCTCCATAAGACCATGGAATCTTATGCTTCACGGCGACGTCATTAATGAGATAACGCACTTGAAAATTATCCGTTCCATCCATGATCAACTCAGTATCACCTAAAAGGGCCTCTGCATTGCGAAACGTTAGATCGGTAACAACGGGTTCAATGATAATCTCGCTGTTCGCTAGTCTGAGTTTATTGGCTGCAGCGATTGCCTTAGGAAATTGTTCGACCGCATCTTGTTCATCATAGAGCGATTGCCGTTGTAGATTGGACGGTTCGATGATATCCCGATCAATTAAACGCAAAAACCCGACTCCAGCACGCGCCAATTGTGTTGCGATAACCGTACCAAGCGCTCCGAGTCCAACCAATGCCACGCGGGCACGCTGCAACCTTTCTTGACCATCCTGACCAATCGGCGAAAACAAAACCTGCCGGGAATACCGATTATCGTTATTTATACTATCCACGCTCGTTACCTCCCTTTCCATTCCATGATGCATCTTATATATTGACGCATCATACCGTAAGATGATAGTTTAGTGAAGAGCTATGATTGTTTATGGTCGCGTTTGTAGGATTCACATTGGAAATCCGCCGCACCCGCTATTTGGGTGCGGCTTTTTTATGAACGAGGAGGTTGATCCGCACGCAAGCTGTATTGCACGTAATTAGTGATAAACAGCGCCATCGCCTACCTCTTCTAGATGCGATGTTGCTAAGCGCCCTTGGCGGCGCTGACATTATTCAAATTCGTGAAAAGAAGGCGCCGGCACGAGAAACCTACCTATTTTGCCGAGAATTGCAAAATGCATGTGAAAGCCATGGCTTATCCCCTAGTTTGATTGTAAACGACCGAATCGATATCGCCATGGCCGCCAACGCACAAGGCGTACACCTCGCACAAAAATCGTTGCCTGTCGACGTGACGCTTCAACTTCGACACACAGGCCACTGGGACGGGATCATCGGATGCTCAGTCCACTCGTTTGATGAGGCGATACAAGCCTATGAGTCTGGAATCGACTATGTGACATTTGGCCATATCTATGCGAGTGAGTCTCATCGAGGGCTTCCACCACGGGGCATTCATGAATTGGCGCGTATCGTTTCTGCACTTCCCATCCCTGTGGTCGCCATCGGAGGAATTGATATTACGAATATACAGTCTGTTTTATCCACCGGTTGCAGTGGTGTAGCAGTCATTGGAGCCATTTTAGATCAGGACGATCCCAAAGCTGCAACAACGAAGTTAAAAGAGCAAATCATGCGTTCCATCGTGCAACCAAAGGTACCATTTTCACGTAAAAGGGAGATCGGGATGTGAACGAAATATTTGATGTTATTATTATTGGCGGCGGTGTCATTGGAATGAGTGCTGCTTGGAGAATTGGTCAAACTGGTCGTAAAGTCTTGCTGTTAGAACAAGGTTCGTTGGGGCAAGAAGCCAGCCAGGCCGCTGCCGGGATGCTTGGTGCGCAGTTGGAAGTGGCTAGCGATGGAGATTTTTTTCGACTCTGTGTTGAAAGTCGCAATTTGTATCCTACCTTTTCGCAGAATCTTTATGAAGAAACAGGCGTTGACATTCAGCTTACTCATAACGGAATCCTTCACTTGGCTCAAACAGATGACGAAGTTCTTGCTTTAAAAAGTCGTGCGAAATGGCAAGAAGAAGCCGGTCTCTCCACAAAGTGGTGGAGTGCACAGGAAGTGGCCAATCATGAACCCCTGGTGAACGTGTGTCAAGGTGCACTCTTATTGCCAAATGACAGCAACATTTCGGCACCTTCCTTAACAAAGGCACTCGGCGTAGCCGCGTCAAAAAGGGCTACTGTGATGGAAGGGGAGCAAGTTTATACCATCATTGCCAAACAAAGGAACGTTGATGTCGTAACGAATTCTGGTACGTTTACCTCTGAGCATGTTTTAATCGCAGCCGGTGCATGGGCACAACGATTACTCGGCCAAATCGATTTTCCATTTCGTGTGTACCCCGTGAAGGGTCAAGTGTGCCAGATCCGTCCAATGAAAGAAAACCATCTCCACCATACTGTGTTCTCTGATCATGCTTATCTCGTGCCAAAACGTGATGGCACCATTATCGTC
>DAHWJX010000052.1:0-7739 GCA_027343965.1 Caryophanales bacterium
GATCTGGTCAAGATTTTTTACAAACCCTTCATGGTTACGAAAAAGTCTGCAATATGCCTACGGATGATCTCTATGTTTTGGTGAAAGATAATTTTCAACGCTACTATCTCGGCGATCACGGAGCCCAGACTGATTTTTTGCGCCGTGGCATCGTGGATCAGGAAACAACACTGTTGCCTCCTGAAACGATTATCCGGTCACTAAAATCGCTTACTTCTTGTGGAATAGAATTAGGCATTGGCACAGGGCGACCTCGCGAGGAGGCGCTTCGACCATTGCAACGGCTTGGCTTATTGCCCTATTTTTCAATGGAGCGCATTATGACGCACGACGACGTTCGTCAAGAAGAAGATCGACGAGGACTACAGGCAGGTGTTCTCGCGAAACCGCATCCTTTCGTTTATCAGCGTGCGGCGGCAGCGTTTGCTCAGGAAAAGATAGTGGTTGTAGGAGATTCCACAGCCGATGCGCTTGCAGCTAACGATGCAGGATTCGTCTTTTATGGTATCGGTTCCGTGGCTTCATTTGGTAGCACCGCGACCCTGGCTACGTCGATCAACAGCGATATCGAGGCATTTGCTCATACTCTTTTATGTGGCGTGTCTGATTTGCAAGGATATAATTGGGATCAGAAGCGTTAGCATCAAGGGGTGGTAGGATGGATGCGTCAACGAATTATGTTTTAACGATTACACAGCAAGCACAAGAACTTGGCGTGAGTGTGTTTGATGATGGTGGAAGACTTGTTTCCTATGTGTCGCGTGAATTTGATGAGCCTCATCCGGATGAGCTTTTAAGTGCTGTTATTACATTAATTGATGGTGCATTGCGACATGCCTGCATTACATCGGATGAGTTGACTGCAATTGGTATGGCAGCATCCTGCATTACGATTGTGGGGTGGGATGGAATCTCTGGACAGCCGATTGGTAGTTTTCAAACGCCTACATTATGGTCGTCGTTCTCAGCGGAGCAAAAGGCTACGTATGTTATTGAGGAAGCAAAACGTCTTGCTGTAAGTATGGATATGCCACTTCTTAATATTCGTTTCGGCGGTGTACATACATGGATTTTATGGAACCTATCACAAGGACGATCCTATAAAATTGATGATGCTCATGATCTCATGGCCGTTGATTCAGACGATGACAATGTGACAGAAGTTAGTTGGCACTCTTTATGTGGGCTAGCACCTAGTATGTTTCCTACGTCCGTTGCGGAACCAGGTGAATTGGCTCATGTGAGCAGTGTCTATCTTAATGGATCCCGTACGATGATTTCTGCACTAACGTCTATTCCAGTTGCGGGCTTAATTGGTTCAGGCATTACAGCATCTGGAAAGGCATTCATCAACTACGGTCAAGATGGTTTCGTTGTCATGCGAATTCCTCATAGACCTTCATCGGTCCGTGGTGCCTTAAGTATCCGAAAGGCGCGGCTAGGCATGTTTTATGAAGATGAATGGATTGCTTTAGCACGCTTTTCGTTTGCTCAGACATTGCTTCTTTGGATGCAAAACGTCCAGCCGATTTTTGCGGAAGTAGCGCAAACTCCGCTTGGTCTTATGACCGATCCATCGATTTTTGTTACGCCTTTTTTGGATCGCGGAATGGAAAAGGCTGCGATCATTGGAATCGATGCTGAGACGTCCTTTAGTGCAATCCATACTGCTGCTTTACGTTCCATGGCATATGCGGCAGCTGAAGCGTTAGAACTCATGCAACAAAATTTCACGAAATCTTTGGATATGTTGTGTGTGGAACGTTCCGGGTTCGCTGTTCCTGCCTTGTTTTGGTTTCAGGCGGGGATCAGCACTACGATCGTCGTCGAACGAGAACGTGATGCTTACGCGCGCGGCACAGGTATTCTTACAGGAATCGGCGCTAAGTTATGGACGCTGTCGCAAGGTATCAAACGGTTTGAAGAGCATGTGACAAGTCATAGGTACGACAGTCCCGAAGGTGGATCAAGGATGAAATTGCAGCGCAAACGATGGCAAAAAACACATCTTGACTTTTTACAATTGTAACTGCGAACTTTGTTTTTGATTAAAAATTCCTTATAATTGGTGTTGTTGGATAGTTCATAGTAGGGAGGGTATTCCATGCCAAAAGGCGCCACAGAAACTCGCACACTTAAAGTGGGCGATACCGCACCCGATTTTACGTTGAAAGCGCACGGTGGACGTACGGTCACCCTGTCTGAATTTCGAGGGAAGAGAAACGTATTTATTGCGTTCTATCCTCTAGATTGGACACCGGTTTGAAGTGCGCAAATGCCTTCGTACGAGGATGATCTTTCTCGTTTCGAAGAGCTAAATACCCAAGTTTTGGGTATGAGTGTTGACAGTTCGGCCAGTCATGACGCATGGCAACAGTCTTTAGGTGGTATTTCGTATCCACTTTGCGCTGATTTTTACCCTCATGGCGCGGTTGCTGAAAAATATGGTGTTTTACGGTCGGAAGGTTATAACGATCGGGCACTCGTGGTGATTGATAAAGAAGGGATTGTCCGGTTTATCGACGTACATCCCATTGATAAGCAACCTGACAATGAAGAAATTTTTGATGTTTTACGGCAACTGCGAGACTAAAATAAGCAGGGCTGGCCGAGTGCCAGTCCTCCTTTTTACGCGAAAACAGCATGTACAGCCATCACAAGCGATGACCATGTCGATGGTTCCTCCAGCCCCAGATACCACGCCGCAGCTCCACCTAGATGCTCTTGTGCCACTAATTGTAAGGTAAGTAGCAAGGAACGATTGTCTTCCAACCACATTTCATGTGTTGTTCCATTTTCCTTAAACCGTACAAAGTGAACACCTAATTGTCGGTTCCAATTTGCGGAAAGATTATGCATTTTTAGCAATTGATTGGTCTGGACCAGGGACAGTGCATTACTGGATAGTACAGCACCATGTTGATTCACGGTCCAATCCTGGGTGTAAAATGGAATTCCCAATATCAGTTTTTGTGCTGGTACACCAGTTTTTAGCATATCAGCGACGGCTTGCTTGACCCACGGTAAAGAAGCCGTTGGACCAGCGATGGCGTCGCCTCCCCAATGTTCATCATAACCCATTAGGATGATTTGATCTGCAGCCTTTGAAAGTGCTTTATGGTTGTATGGCCCGTCATTTTGTGCAAAGACGATGTCAGGTGGTAAATCCACGGATAGGGTCCGATGAATGGCATGTAGCGATTGTGCAAGAACCTCGATAAAGCGACTGTAATTCCAGCGATCCTGGGAACTTAGACCCTCAAAGTCAACATTGATACCATCGAGATTGTCACGTTTTACTATGGACACCAGGGTGGAGATTAATTTGTCTTGTGTATCCTTATACCGCAAAAAGGCATGGCTCAATTGCGCATTGAATCCATTGTCAACGACAGCCCAAACACGTACTCCGCGTTGGTGTGCGTAACTCACGACTGATTTTTCGATGTTGTTAGCCAGTGCCCCATTTGGACCATCGACGTGCAACCATTTTGGCGCGAGAACGTTGAGTCCTTGCGATGCTTGGATGACAGCCTCAAGGTTTTTTGTACCTGTATCTAACGTCCAACCAATGGCAAGGCGCTTTGGTGATGCGACACGCATTTTAGGTGCAACGATAGTTGTAAACGATAGTGTGTCGATTTGTTTCCGTGTAGTCGTGTGGACGCTTGCTTCGGCAAGAGACAACTGACTAAAGGCAAATGCCATGTGGTTGATCGGCAACTTTGCCGGTGGTTCCAATGGATTTGTTGATAACATCATCAAACTCGTCAACCACGCATTTTTTGTCAGTATAGCCAAACTGGTCGTTGACCCTGTGCCATAGCTTGTCCACGCTAACCAGACAAAGAGGCTTATGATGCCCAAAAAACTGCTCGCAAGAATTGAGGTCGTTCGTGTGGCGGAAGTTTTTTTTCTTCTCATGAGAACCACCTTATGTAGAGATTCTAGTAGTGTTTCTAGTAGTCTATGAGGTTACGGTCAATTCATGAACGATTGACAGCAGACTTTTACGTGTGACAGGCGTATTGCCATGGGAACTTCGCCCATACTAGAGATGGGGGTGCAGGTATGATTCTTTTTGTGAGTGGATTGGTGATTTTTTTTCTCGGATTATGGCAACACGCTTTGGGTATGGCAGCCATTGGAGCAGGTGTATGGTGTATTGCCAGTGTCGACATGATAGGGGATTCTGTCTTAAGATCGTGGTTTTCTCGCTTATTTTATTTACTTGAATTTTTCCATGCGCGCTATACACTTTGGCGGGATGCATCTGCTATCGAGCAAGCAAAATCGCTTTGCGAAGCCTATAGTCGCTTGTATCCGGTTTTTACCTTTGCTCCGTTTCGTCTTGTCGGGGATCATCATTTGACCTTTGCTTCCCGTTTTTCGGACAGTTGTGTGCCGTTCAACAAAGAATCCGTACCACCGTCGATCGTGGATTTAGGGCAAGTGCTCTTAGAACAGGGTATTGAATTTTATGATGTGCGCAATTTGTGGCTTCTTGTGAATCAAGAGGTCGTTAAAAATGAACGCTCCCGCTTGTTTCAAACCGTATTTTGTTCGGAATCAGGGAGGATGGACACGGATTTATGTCAAATTTTTGTACGCTTTTCCAAGCAAAACACGCCTTTTTCGAGACTGGTATTTTTTGAAATGATTCTTGAAGATTATGCTGTGTCTTTTGTAGCACAGTATTTCCGTGTGGTTCATCATCGATTTTCGTGGTTTGTGTCTGCGAAAGATGTACTCGATCATGCTATTCGTGCTGCGACCATGGATCATCTGGCCACTGTTCGGCAAACAGAACTGAAGCGAGTATTAAACATGAAGCAACATGATAGTTCGGTGGGAAACGTTAATGTTCATGAAATGGACGAAGGATTAGTGAATAATTACATCCCGGTCATGGGTGAAAAGTAAAAAAAACGTGTCCAAAGGACTAGAACTCGGTGTAGGGACGTAGTAAAATGCTTTCATTAGGTAGATATCATTCTTATTATTCAAGGGGTGTATCGCGTGAACGATAGGCACCAGTCTGGCCACGAGCAGGCCAACCTGCGCGAAGCCGAAAACTTATTGCGCAAAGCTGCGTTTGCAGCAGATCCTTTCATTGCCTTGTCGGAATCTTATCGACGTGTAGCGCGCGAAGAACGACTTACGCCTTTTCTCTTGGAAGATGAGGAAGGGAAATAAGCAATGCAGGCGATTCTGCCTGTCACGAAAATGTAACCGTTTCCAATAATGTTTGTCACATTTATGGATCTATATCCCAACCTTCTTTCGGTCCTCCCCAAGCAATCTCTCCGTCAACGTAGTATTCCTTTTTCCAAATTGGAACAATTTGTTTTAAACGTTGTATCGCATAGTCTGCTGCAGCGAATGCATCTTTACGGTGAGCTGTCGAAACACCAATAACAACGCTGATCTCGGATATCGCTAAGTCTCCAATGCGATGCCAGATCGCAATTTTCATAATCGGCCATTTGACTTTACACTCTGCGATGACTCGCCGCAGTTGTGTGCGCGCCATAGAGTCATAAGCTTCATAATGTAGATAGGCCGTTTGTCGTTCTAATGTAAATTCGCGGACGGTGCCAACGAATACCACGACAGCACCTGCGCGTACGTCACTTACGTGATCGTACATCTGTTGTGGCGACAAAGGGTCAAAAACAATGTCAACATCTTTTGTGCCTGGTTCGTCTGTGGCATCTGCACTGCCGCCGCTAACAGGTGGAATAACAGCGACCACATCGCCTTGATGAACCACGCGATCGCGTTTACAGTATTCATTATTAATGGCAAAAAGACAACGAGATAGTAGAGGATCTAGCCGTACAAATTTCGTTAGCAGCGCTTGTTCAACATCTCGCACGGTCGTAACGTTTTGATCAGGCACACTGAGTTCGACGTTGCTTTGTCCTGCCAATTCGGCAACAGATGCAAATAAGTCTACAATGATGGTCATCGATATTTCCTCACTTCCTCATAGTGATTGTAGTATAACGTGAGTTGCACTTCATTGCGATGATATGGATCACAAGTCAATTGCGTACATGGTATACTGAGGGCGTGGTGAAGGGGGACATGTTGTGGATCTTGAAGGTGACCGTGTACAACGTCTAACGCACTTAGATGCATCAGGCCGAGCACATATGGTCAACGTGAGCGATAAACCATTGACTGTACGCATAGCGAAAGCGCGCGCTGTCATGTCGATGTTAAAAGCGACGCTAATTACGTTACGTTCGGGCGCAATCGCTAAAGGCGACGTACTCGCCGTAGCGCAGGTGGCGGCTGTTATGGGCGCGAAGAAAACGCAAGATGTGATTCCGATGTGTCATCCGATCTTGATAAGTGGAATTGACGTCGAGTTTTCCTTTCCCGATGAATGTACCTTGGTGCTCGATGTTACCGTGCGCACGACCGGACAAACTGGTGTTGAGATGGAGGCGATGACGGCAGCTTCGATTGGGGTATTGACCGTGTACGATATGTGCAAAGCCATTGATCGAGCCATGACCGTTACCTTTATTGGGTTACTTGAAAAAGATGGTGGAAAAAGTGGACACTTTACGCGCCAAGAATAGTTTTTGAGGAGGGACGACATGCCGGACGTGGTAAAGCAAGCGGCGATTGTTATTGTCAGTGACAGCGCCTATGATGGTGAACGCGAAGATGCATCTGGTCCGCGCTTGGCTCTCTTTTTACAGGAGCTCGGCTTTGTCGTCGTCGCGCAGACAATCGTTCCAGACGAACGAGATCTGATCGCGTCGACGTTGCGTGATCTCGTTGCCTATGGAGCACCTCTTGTCGTAACTACTGGGGGCACAGGACTTTCACTTCGGGATGTGACGCCTGAGGCGACGCAATCTGTGATAGAACGTGAAGTGCCTGGACTTGCCGAGGAAATACGTCGACAGGGATTGCAACAGACGCGGTTTTCTCTTTTGTCACGCGGTATGGTGGGTGTTCGGGATAAAACATTGATCGTCAATCTTCCCGGTAATCCTGACGGTGCCGTTGACTCATTAGCATCGATTGCAGATGTCTTGCCGCATGCATTGACCATCTTGCAAAGTCAGGTTTTTCATCACGATGAGTCGGGTGACAATGAGTAGTCATCGCTGTTTCATCCAATCAGGGCGCTTGACTTGCCCACGTTTTTTTGCACGATAATAGATAAAGCCTCCTAAAAACGCTGTGCCAAGTCCGGCAAGTAAAATGCCAAGGACGAATCTCCAAAGCTGTGAAGGCACACCAGCCATAACGTTAAAGAGGCCAATTCGAAGAAGGTTGATGCCTTCACCAGCGATGAGAAAAACCGCGATCAGTATCGCCCAAGATATGAATGCGCGCATTTTGGCACCCCCTTACTTCCTGTGTTTCTACTATAAGCCCGAAAGTGATAGGACTCAAGAGATAGGCGAAAAGGATACGATAGATCATCTTGGTATAGGTGTAAATGTCATTCTGTGAAAAAGAGGTGTGCATGTGTCTGAGACGTATGATGTGGTTGTATTGGGTGGTGGTACGGGTGGTTATGTTGCTGCAATTCGTGGAGCGCAGCTTGGCCTCAAGGTTGCTGTTGTTGAAGCGGATAAATTAGGCGGCACGTGCCTTCATCACGGATGCATTCCATCAAAAGCATTGTTACGTTCGGCTGAAGTCCTCGTAAGTACGCGCAATAATGATTTTGGCATTATGGCGAGTGATGTTCAATTTGATTTGCAAAA
>DAHWJX010000073.1:0-5028 GCA_027343965.1 Caryophanales bacterium
CTGTGCTGATCAGCTTTATCGTGTCGCTATTCGTGATTTGCGATGTGGCAGCACACGGACAATCTCCCGCTGTCGTGTATGACTGGTTACCCTTTGGCCTACATCCCATTACGATGGGTTTCCAGGTGACGAGCTTAAATGCATTGATGCTCGTCGTAGTCAGCTTAGTAAGTACGCTAGTCCTGCTCTTCTCGCGTTCTTACATGCATGGGGATGATCGTTTTTCGCGGTTTTATCAGTATCTCAACTTGTTCGTTTTCTCGATGTTAGGTCTTGTTATCTCACCGAATCTATTGCAGTTTTATATCTTTTGGGAATTGGTTGGTGTGTGTTCGTACCTCTTGGTCGGATTTTGGTACTTCAAGCCTGAAGCTGCCGCGGCAGCCAAAAAGGCATTTATCGTCACGCGGATCGGTGATGTCGGCCTCTTTATCGGGATTATCTTGATCTACTTGGCATCAGGAACTTTCAATTTTCAGGATCTTTTTACAACGTCTTCCGTAGCACCAGTAGGTTCTTGGTTTGCGGTGCATGGCTTAGCAGGGTTTACGCATGTGCCGGTGTTTGGCATGAGCGCTCCAGGCTTTGTTACGTTGATTGCCCTTCTCGTCTTTGTCGGTGCAGTTGGCAAATCAGCACAGTTTCCATTGCACGTCTGGCTGCCTGATGCCATGGAAGGCCCGACACCTGTGTCAGCCCTCATTCACGCCGCAACAATGGTAGCAGCTGGTGTATACCTTGTTGCAAGAACCTTTGCGCTGTTTGGGGCATCGCCTGCAGCGAGTGAAACGGTTGCCATTATCGGTGGTATCACGGCGCTCTTAGCTGCATCCATTGGCTTAACGCAACGTGACATCAAACGTGTCATCGCCTACTCGACCATTTCGCAATTAGGCTACATGATGATCGGCCTTGGTGTTGGCGCCTATGTGTCAGGCATGTTTCATTTAATGACACATGCATTCTTCAAAGCGCTGCTCTTTCTTGCCGCTGGTAGTATTATTCACGCGGTTGACACGCAGGACCTGCGTGAAATGGGTGGACTTCGTAAGCTAATGCCGATTACGCATATCACGTTTTTGGCCGGTGCGCTTGCCTTGGCTGGTATCCCTCCTTTTGCAGGCTTCTGGTCGAAAGACGATATCTTGTCGGCAGCATTTTCTTCTGGACATTATGTGTTATGGGCGATGGGCCTTTTGGCCGCATTTTTTACCGCCTTTTACATTTTTCGCGTATATATTCTCGCCTTTGGAGGAACGTACAAGGGCAACAAACACCCGCATGAAGGCGGCGTGGCAATGACGTTGCCGTTAATCGTGCTTGCCATTTTGGCGACATTAGCTGGCTTTATCAATACGCCATTTAGCCCATGGCTGTCGCGCTTTTTGCAACAAACTCAAACGATTGGCATTGACCCCGCAGCTAATTGGGGATTGATGGCCTTATCTGCTGTGATCGGACTTCTTGGTATCTGGCTTGCCTTTTATGTGTATGGCACAGAAGGCAGGGCACAGCAGTTGGCTGATCGCATGGGCTTTTTGTATCAACTCAGTTACCACAAATTTTACTTCGATGAAATTTATAACGTGGTCATCGTCTTGCCGATCCATTATCTGGGCGAGCTTCTGCAATTTATCGACCGTTGGATTATCGATGGCATCGTGCGATTGCTTGGTGAAGCGGGATATGCCGGTGGATTTACCTTGAAGTATTCGAATACCGGTCAAGTGCAAACGTACGGACTCGTTACGCTTTTGGGTGTTGTCATCGTGGCCGCTGTACTTCTTGGCATCGGAGGTGTTTTGTAATGGGAGATGTATTGATGCTCCTTGTGCTGATCCCGGTGCTGGCGGCTATTTTGATGCTGTTTATGCCATCAGGTGCTAAATCCCTGATGCGTGGCGTGGCACTTGTCGGTACGATTATACCCGCCTTGTTCGCGGTTGTGGTTTATGCGTCCTTTGGACACAACACAACAGGCTTTCAAGATGTGTTTAATACAACTTGGTTTACGATCAATAATGCTTTTTCGGGCACACCACTTGCTATTCAATTCGGCTTTGCGGTTGATGGTATCTCCATGCCACTTGTACTCTTAGTGGGCGTCGTGAGTGTCCTTGCCGTGATTCGCAATTTTGCGATTGACAACCGAGTTAAAGGGCATTATTTCTGGATGCTACTCTTGATCGCGGGCCTTTATGGAACGTTTGCCGCCGCTGATATGTTTTCGTTCTTCTTCTTCTTAGAAGCGACGCTCGTAGCAACGTACTTTCTTATCGCTATCTGGGGCAATGAAAGGCGCCAGTACGCTGCTACAAAGTTTTTGATTTATCGTGGGTTTGCCAGTGTCGTCATGTTAGCTGGTTTGATTGGGCTTGCGTACAGTTTTGCTTCCCAATTGCAATCGACCACGGCTTCTTTGATCGTCCCGTACGAACCGAATTATTTGACTTTGTCTTTGACGCAAATGGCTTCAGTTGTGGGTCATGTCAATTTGCCTGCTGCCACACAAGGCGCTTTGTTTCTCGTGTTTTTGCTAGCTGTGTTGATCGAAGAAGCGTTTGTTCCCTTTCACACCTGGCTTGCTGACACGCATGAGCAAAGCGATACCGGCACCAACATGCTGATTGGCGGCGTTTTGATGAAGATCGGTTTGTACGCGTTGATTCGCTTTGCCGTTACGTTTTTGCCGCAAGGGTTGCACCAATATGGCACTCTCGTCGCGGTACTTGGTGTCATCAGCATCTTGTATGGTGCGCTCGTTGCCCTAGCCTCTCGTGACTGGCGGCGTTTGATCGCATTCTCAAGTATCAGTCACATGGGACTTGTGCTTCTTGCGATCGGTTCTATGCAAGCGATAGGACTTCAAGGTGCGGTGTTCATGCTCGTATCATCGGGACTTCTTACCGCGCTTATGTTCTTTACCGTAGGTGCGCAAGCGGATCGCACAAAGACGTTTATCATTGGCGATCTGGGAGGCTTATCAAGACCATTGCCGGTGCTATCAGGTGTGATGTTAGTTGCGGCCCTTGGTCTCGTTGGTCTGCCTGGCCTGAGCGGATTTGTCAGTGAGTTTACTTTGTTTGTCGGCAGTTTCGCCCGATTTCCCGCGCTTAGCATCGTTGCCACGATTGGAATGATCCTCGCTGCTTTGTACTTGCTTCTCGCCATGCAGCGAACAACGTTTGGTCCACAAAAGCCGGAATATGCAGGTCTCAAAGATGCGCGAGCCATTGAGTATATCCCTATGGTTGTGCTTATCGCCTTGGTGATCTGGATCGGTGTATTCCCAAGCATCTTGGGTGACGTCGTACACGGAACCGTGCAGGCGATCGCGGCAAGGATAGGGGGTTAACCGATGACTACCAGTTTTCTGTCGTTTCACGCGCTGTGGCGTCTCATGGGTCCTGAGTTGGTTCTTGCCATCGCGGCGTTTATCATTATGCTTTACGAACTTATCGTCACAGGTGATGCCAAAAAGGTTGTCGCACCTTGGCTGTCTGTGATTGCGTCGATTGGCGCGCTCGTCTTTGCGATGAGCCGCATAGGAGCCACCATCACGGCTGGCGTGTCCGTTGCTGTGGTCGATGATTTTGGCTCGATCTTTGCAATCTTGTTGCTCATCTCGACGATACTCGTGTTACTTTTTGCGATCGCCATGAAAAAGCGACAATCGCTTCCTTATGAGTATTCGTATCTCGTGCTTTTTGCCACCGTCGGTGCGATGGTTTTGGCCACAGCAACCGATCTAGTCACGTTGTACGTCGGACTTGAGCTTTTGTCGATCACGACGTACGTTCTTGTTGCCCTGTATAGGAAAAGCCCGCGATCGTCTGAGGGTGGACTTAAGTATTTGATTATGGGCTCCATTGCTTCTGCGACGATTTTGTACGGTATGTCCTTTCTGTTTGGCATAAGCGGATCGACAGATCTTTCCACCATTACTGTGGTGATGCAAACGGCTTTTGCGAACTTTCCTGGACTCGCTTACCTCTCGCTAGCGCTGATCGTCGTTGGAATCGGCGTCAAAATTTCAGCTGTTCCTTTCCATCTGTGGACGGCTGACGTGTATGAAGGTGCACCAACACCTGTCACTGCTTATCTCGCTGTTGTATCGAAAGCGGCAGTTTTTGCTCTTCTCATTCGCCTGACGTACATGGCGTTTGGCGTAGAAGTGCATATGTGGTATGGCGTTATCGGGTGGATTGCTGTTATCACGATGATCGTTGGTAACTTTGGGGCGTTAGCGCAAAAAAATGTTAAACGGCTCCTTGCGTACTCGAGTATCGGTAATGCAGGCTATATGTTAATCCCCTTTGCTGTATCAGGATTGGTCAAAACCACCAGTTCGTTTACGCAAGGGTTATCTTCGCTCTTGTTTTACCTGTTCGCTTATGCGTTCATGACGATCGGCGCATTTGCTATCTATGCAGTCGTCGCATCGCATGAACAAAGTGACGAGGTTGATGCGTTTGCTGGATTGTACAAGCGCAATCCATGGCTCGCAGGTACGATGGCTTTGTTTTTACTCGCATTGGCCGGCATGCCGTTAACAGGCGGATTTGTAGGTAAATTGATGATCTTTATCGCGGCCTTTAATGCCGGCCAATACTGGCTTGGCGTGGTGCTGTTCGCTACGAGCGTGGTTGCCTTTTACTATTACTTCAGCATCTTGCGCGCTATGTTTATGAAAGAACCAAAAGGTGACAGTAAGCCGATGCAAACGCCCGCTGTCATGCATATTGTGATTGTGCTTTGCGCAGTCGGTATTCTGTGGTTGGGCATATTTCCAACTACGTTAAGCGGTGTGTTGGGCAACTTGCATTGGTTCGCCTAAACCTAAAGTAACTCTTCCATAGTAATTGCCTATTTACGCCCTTCATGATTATCATGGAGGGCGTAAGTTTTTTTGAATGAAAAGGAGTGTTGTTATGGAACGGCGCATGGATTTGCTGGTGGATTTTGCTTTTAAACGCTTGTTTGGACAGCCTCAAAGCTCCGATCTTTTGATAGATTTTCTAAATGCGG
>DAHWJX010000053.1:0-3555 GCA_027343965.1 Caryophanales bacterium
TCACATGCGAGATCTGAATTGGATGCAAAAATACAAGTTCAACTGTTTGGAATTTTACAAGAAGCCGTGGCTAATATCGTAAAACATTCTAAAGCAACGGATGTGTCAGTTGCCTTTAATTGGAATAAAAAAGGAAACTACGACTGGACATTTATTATTGATGATAACGGTACAGGATTTGATACCACCTCTATTTCATCACATCAATATGGAATTGACATTATCAAGAACCGCGCAACTGAAATTGGCGCTTCGGTTGTATTTGACTCTAAGGGAATTGGTACTAGAGTCATCGTAGCTGGTCACATAATCAAGGATGCCACAATCCCTATTACGTATGAAATGGCCTATTAGGGCTATTTTTGTGTCATGAAAAAGGCGGATGGATACGAAAAACACCTTAGCCATGTATGGAAGCGGCTAAGGTGTTATTTTGAGGGTTTTGTCTACGTACGGATTCGTTTAGGCGCTCGTTGTTGCTTCAGTAAGCCGGTTGTGATAGAAATGGGATGCCCGCCATTGAAGTAAACTGCCGTTCCATACACCTATAACAGTTCGTGTAAAAACAATCGTGAAACATCCCCATAGAATAGCCAGTTGAATAACACTTGCAATACTAAAAAACGGGTAACTCATCAGGTGGTATAAAGCATACGTGCCAGTGGTAAAACTACCGATTGGAAAGACGTAACTCCACCAACCCATGTGAAAGGACAAACCATCGCCGCGTTTACTGAGGTGTAGTAATGAATGCATTATAGCAATGATGATCCACCAAATGCCGATGCCCCACATAGCGATCGAAAACACAAGGCCAACGGTATGCAGGATCGTGCTATATTGGGCGAACATCGTTTGGGTTTTTAACGGTAGTGTGCTAAATGTCGCCATTGACATACCGATCGGGCCTATTTCAACCCAGATACTTGGAGCGTCCTGCCCATTTACACGCTTATGATATACCAACCTTGAGTAGACAAGTCCACTCACCATGACAAACAGAAAGAAGGTGATACCGAACATGGCAATAATCAATGCGAAAATGCCGAACTGAGTGTTCGTTCCATTCCAGTAGGGAATCAGATTTGCCCCTGTCGCAGCTGCGACAATAGGTGGAACCACGGGTATCAACCAAGTTGCCAACGTTTGATAAGTTTCAACCTTATGTTCAGTGAATAACAGATACGGTACAACGATAACAGTGAAAATGGATACGATTGTTCCGATTATCCAGATTATTTTACTGACATCAATTGCCGCATTATTAGCTATGATGTGTGTTCCGATAAGGAGATAGTCATTTCCTACAACATTGATTCCCATGGCAAACGCTCCATAGAATAAAGCTCGAACGGGATGACGAAAATCATCTAAAGCCTCATTTGTATGCAGTGCCCAGCGTAAAAACCAAAGTATAATAGCGATGACAAAGACCACATTGACGAGTCCAAATAAAGCTTCACCGATAACGTGTTGATATGGGATGGAAATGGGCGAAGTATACGTGAGCCCAGAAACTATGCCTATACCCATTACCGTTGTGAACCAATTGGGTCCAAACTGTTTTATAATGCTCACTACTGACTCCCCCTCTTGCTCAATGTAAAAAGTATATCGCACTATCTTTGATAACTAAAATATGTAGTTAGAATAGTTACGATAATTTTTTGTTATCATTGCTCAAGAAGTGATCAATAGCCGCGCGACAAAGGATTGATTAGGGAACTGAGATGCCAAAGTCACTTTTCCCATCGAACAACAAAATAGCCAGCGCCCTGATGTTGCTCTTCGGATCGGTCTTCCAACTGGATGGCAGAGTGAAAATCCTGAAATTCGTCAGGCCCCACGTAAAGTCCTAAACGTACCTCAGAGGGTTTGTTCAGCCACATGTTTGATACGTCTTCAATCGTGAAGAACTGTGCGTGACTGTAGATGCTTGACGAATCTTCTTGGCCGCGCTTGGCGTACTTCTTTCCCCACGCGCCATCCTTGCTGATACAACCAACAACCAGCCGACCACCTGGTTTTATGACACGGAACCCTTCACGTAAAACGGCAACAGGGTCGTTGGTGAATTCAAGCACAGCATTACAAATGGCCAAGTCAAACGTGTTGTCGGCAAAAGGCAGGCAGGATAAGTCCGTTTGTAAAAAGGAAATACCGTTTGGAAGTTTGCCCCGCGCCACCTCCAACATTTTTTGTGAAATGTCAATGCCAACTACAGAAAGACCCATATCGTATAACCAAGTTGCGTAAGAACCTGTGCCGCAGCCGAGATCAATGGCTGTCTCCCCTTGTTTTGGTCGTGCTACATCACCTATTATATTGTGTTCAATCACGTCAACGTAGTGCCCAAGCGGCATATGGCAAAAATCATCGTAAGTGTCAGCCTTCTGATCAAATAGAGTCCTTTTTTCCAATGCCCTTAAATCCTTTCCCGTAGCAACAAAATGGCATCATCAATCTCTTCTTTTATGGTATATCTGCCCAAACTGAACCGGATCGTTCCTTTTCCGACATTTTCCTCGACTTTCATTGCCTTTAAGACAGGGGAAAGATGGACGATGCCCGAGTGACATGCGGAACCTGTTGAAGCAGCGAGTTCAGGTATACTTTCCAATATGTCCTGGCCAACTTTCCCAACAAAACTTACACTCAATGTATTTGGCAGGCGTTCTTGCGGATGTCCATGTAATACAACACGTTCTGCGAAACACCTCTTTAATTCGTCCCAGAAATAGTCACGCAATTTTTCTGTCTTCGTATCCCCGATGCTCTTTGCAGCTAGTTCGCCAGCCTTGCCAAGTCCAACGCTTAGCAATATATTTTCCGTACCAGCTCGTCTACCACCCTCGTGTCCAGCTCCATGTACAAGCGGTTCAATCGGAGTTCCTCTTCGTATATAAAGGGCGCCGATACCTTTTGGTGCATACAATTTGTGGCCGGCTAACGATAACAAATCAACACCCAGATCGTCGACTCTCGTCGGGATTTTTCCTACCGTCTGGGCTGCATCGGTATGGACTAGAACATTGTATTTCTTCGCGATTTTGGCGATGTCAGTGATCGGCTGAATGGTGCCGACTTCATTATTGGCATGCATCACCGATATCAAAATCGTCTCATGAGTAATGGCCTCTTCAATATCGGATGGGGATACTTGACCGTAATGATCGACACCCACGTACGTTACTTTTGCCCCGAGTTTCTCTAAAAATTTACATGGGTTGAAGATGGCTGGATGTTCGATTTGCGTGGTTATGATGTGGTTGCCTTTTTCTTTGAGAGCCCAAAAGACCCCTTTTAAGGCATGATTGTTGGCTTCACTGCCACCACTTGTAAAAATAACTTCTTCTGGATCGCAGCCGAGCAAATCAGCCACTTGCTTTTTCGCAAAGGTATACGCTTGTCTAGCCGTCTTTCCAGCCCAGTGCGTGGTTGACGGATTACCGTAATAATCCGATAAAAAAGGTGTCATCACTTGTGCCACTTCAGATGCAATAGGTGTACTGGCATTGTAATCAAGGTAGATTCGTTGCAAAGTTGCATCCCCCT
>DAHWJX010000055.1:0-7241 GCA_027343965.1 Caryophanales bacterium
AGAACCTTTGAGATGGATGCGCAAAGGAGCACTGAATACCGGGTAACCATTAATGTCTTGAGTAAAAACGGCGATGCGCTCGTCTTTCATTACGGTCCATCCTAAAAAACCATAAGCATTTCCATTATATACATGCTTTGCGACCCAAGAACGCACCACAGAGATTTTGTTTTTTCGATCACTCGCCGTCGTTAGTGCAGGCATAGTATCTTGAACGGAAAAAGGAGGACTATCCAAACGAACCTCAACCGGCGATATTGGTTGCGTAATTGAAGGAAGCACTGCTTGTACATGCACGTTGCTGTTAGCTAAAGCACTTTGAGCATTAGCAAATTGATCGGATACAGGTTCCGCATAGACAGCTACATTAGCCTGAAGAACACGCCATTGCACAAATAGAAAAACATTAAGACACAAAAACACGGCGATTAATAATGTTTTTACTTTAGTAAAGTCCACGGCTTTCTAGCTCCCCCAGTATCCTCAGTTCATGCCTATCCCGACAAATGGTAACCCGGTCTGTGCATCAAGGTAAGCAACGTGGTGATGACTATACGTGACACGATAGACGGGTAGTAGTTCAATAACATCCGTACCAAGCCAATGTGTACCATAGCCCAATGAAATAGATAGAATCGCTTTTTTCGAAGATGAAGTCATCTTTTGTAAAAGCCCCGATCCGGACAAAATTTGCGCAGGCGTTGTATCAAGCAATTCGTTAAAATACGCCAATGGTCGCGACATTTGTACGACGGAGTTACCAACGACTTGAACATGCAATGCCCCCAATTGGCCATAGACCGGCCAACCATCGACGATTTGATGGAACGTAACAGCTAACCCCGGTACCTTGTCGATCGAAGATGGCTTGATCTGCAAAGATACGTCACCAGTAAACCCACCATGTTCGTTGATAAATGCCACAGACGTGGCAATAGCATCGGCACCATGCTGCTGCACACCAGACAAAATCCCACCCGGTTGTACATAGTCAATCGCGTCGCCATAAGTCTCTTTGATCACATGAACACCGCGCGTACCATCGGTATATAGCACATGATGTGTTGTCACTGGAATGACCTGCATCCCTGTGGGATCCGTGAAAAAAGAATCGATAATCCGTGAGGATATTGGGCGATCGATAACCCAATCTTCAATAGGGACATTAATCTGGCTATAGGGAAGATAGACGAGTGCTTTATCAAGAGGGAACTGCGCGTATGGTACTGCTTGAGAAGGTTTTTCCATCCACTGTGCAAAGGTCTTATCCGCTTCTATAGCGGCTACAGAAACCCGATTTTTCGTAGTCCTGTATTCCAGGCGATTGGCTGTCCCATGAGCACGCGATGTGATATAGAGGGAACCATCTACTGCTGCGTTCATTGTAGACGGGGCATTCATAAATAACATGGCAAGTGCAGATGGTGATAATATGGATAAACCAAAGTCCAACTTCACGTAAGCCCCTCTAGGGGGAAATGCATAAGGGGATTTCGCAAGGTTATACTGATGACCTTGTAAAATCGTCGAATTCGACAAAATCCCCATGACTTGATGAGCCCAATCCGAATTGTTGCTGACACGATACAACTGATTCCCTTGCGTCCAATAATAAAGGGCCTGTGGTTGCAAGACACCGTTCGGCGACCTTGTGCTGCCATAACTAGGGCTGGAAAAAAAACCTGGGCGGTCGATCGTCAAGCGCACTGGTGTACCCGTCCAAATCATCGCAGACAAACCCAAGCTCACACAAACCAGCACGACGAGCACAAACGTCAGTGCATGATCAAGTCGTGGTTTAAATGGCACAATACGCATCATACAAAATCACCACCTGGATCCGTAGGGAGGACAATCGTGATGGTAGTCCCCTTACCTTCCTCACTATCCGCAGTAACGTCTCCACCATGCGCCCTGATGATTTCCCGGGCAATGGCAAGACCTAGGCCTGTACCGCCAAATTGCCGGGACCGTGCTTTATCGACACGATAGAATCGATCAAAAATATGTGGCAGATCCTGCTTGGGAATTCCAGTCCCTGAATCCTTGATCGTGATGACAGAGTGCATCGTTGAACGATCCACGTCCGCCGTAGCCGCAATTATACCCCGCTGTGACGTGTACTTTAAGGCGTTAGAGACGATATTATCAAGAACTTGATCGATACGGTCGTGATCTACCATCACGGAAGAATCTTCTTTCACATCGACGACAAATTGCACACCTGCGCGGAATGCAACCAAGGCGTAGCGTTCTGCAAGTTGATTCAGGAGTTGTTTCGTCGTGACACGCTCCTGATTAAACACCTCATGATGATCATCAAATCGTGTAAGTTGCAGTAGATTGGTTATGAGCCGAGCCATTCGATCAGCCTCTTTATCCATAACCCGCAGAAAATGATCGGCAATTTTAGGATTTTCAAGTGCACCTTCCATGAGTGCCTCAATGTATCCCTTGATAATCGTGATCGGCGTTCGCAATTCGTGCGATACATCGGCCACAAAACGACGCCGTGCCTCCTCTAGTCGTGTTTCCTCGGTCACGTCACGCATCACATATACAAAACCGCCATGTACGCCATAGGGCCGTTCACCGCGGGTTATCCCAGGCTTTATCGAACGTTCACCGCCTAGCGCGGTGACTGATAAGGCGATCACGCGGTCATGAAGTTCCATGATATGTGCAGAGCCGGACTCAAACGAACCGTTCAACACGTTAGACAGTTGCGCGCCTTGAAGCGAACGCTCTGCATGGAGAAGCTCGACCGCTGCCGGATTGATCAAGAGGATTTCATCATGCGTATTGGTCGCAATAACCCCATCACTCATTCGAGCCATCACGGCTTGCAAACGATCTTTCTCTCGCTCCGTGTTAGCCGTGGCATTGCGTAGACGTCCAGTCAACATGTTGAACGTGGAAGCTAATTCGCCAATTTCATCATTGCTGTAAATCGTCACCGTCTGATCAAAATCACCGCTAGCAAGCGCGCGGGCCGTACGTGTGACAGCGGTAATTGGGCCTGTAATCGTACGCGCAATAATGCCTGCTAGAAGGGCTGACAATGCTAAGGCAAGTAATGAGGCCGTAGCAAATATGATAATGATTCTTGAAATGGAGCGGTAGATACTACTCATAGGAGAGACAAATTCGATAGCACCAATGATTTGCGTTTTTAAGCGAACAGGCACAGCGAGGTATAAGTAGCGGTTTCCAGTTTGCGGATCACGAGCAATTTGTTCAGTTTGTAAGCCCACAAGAGCACCGTTAACTTCCGGATCGACTCGCTTTTGGCCAACCAAGAACGGATTGGCCGACGTGGCGACCACGTTTCCGTCCTTATCCAAAATGTACACGCTCGAATTAGCCAACTCTGAAAAGGGTTGAATAACTTGTCGAATCTGCCCTTGTTGAAGTGATTGCCGGCTTAGGGGAGTGGAAACGACACTTGCAAGAACCTGCGCTTCCCGGGAAATGCTTTTTGAATAATTATCTACAAAATAACGATTTAGCGATTGGATGAAGTACCCGCCGATCAATTGCATAGCAAACAAGATCAAAAGCAGATAAACAACCATAAGCTTGAAGCGCACGCTTTGAAAGCGTCTTGTCAAGCGCATTTTAGGCAGCGACCAGTTGGCAAAAGCATTTTGCTGCATTCGCAATTCCTTCATCCCCGGCGAAAGAAATAGCCTGCACCGCGTCGCGTGAGTATGTAAATCGGATTACTCGGATCTTGTTCTAATTTTTCACGAAGGCGACGAATGGTTACATCTACAGTACGCTCATCGCCAAAGTAATCATAACCCCACACATCTTGCAAAAGTTGTTCACGCGAGTAGACCACTCCCGGATGTTTTGCCATGTAATGGAGCAGCTCAAACTCCCGATGCGTCAACGGAATTTCCACGCCCGAACGCAAGACTTGTACCATCTGCAAATCAATCACGAGATCTCCTGATAGGATTTGTTCATTTGGTCCCGAATCAGTCACATCATTGGGTGCAATAGCTTGCCGCCTTAAGTTAGCTTTGACACGTGCAAGTAACTCGCGCGAGCTAAAGGGTTTTGTGACATAGTCATCTGCGCCAAGTTCAAGGCCCAGCACTTTGTCAAGCTCTGCATCGCGGGCTGTCAGCATAATAATCGGAATCGTCGAAAACTGTCTGATCTCCTTGCATACTTCAAAGCCATCTTTTTTAGGCAACATCAAATCAAGCAGGATCAAATCAACAGGTGTATGTTCTACAAAATGCACAGCTTGGTCACCATCTTCTGCCACGCTGACTTGATACCCTGCCTTCTCGAGTTGGAAGCGCAAAATTTCTGCAATCGGTTCTTCATCATCGACCACAAGGATATGTTGCAAAAGGCATACTCCTTTAGTATGCAGAATAAAAACAATGCGGCAATTACGTCATAAGACGCAACCACCGCATTCTGGCGGAGCTGACGGGATTCGAACCCGCGGTCTCCTGCGTGACAGGCAGGCATGTTAGGCCACTACACCACAGCTCCAGGCTCGAATCGTGTCGATCACTTTGTCATTATAACGATCGAAGTAGATGATTTCAAGTATAGAGCTGAATTTTGTAAATTTGCCCTCATTGCGCTAGTTGCTTAAGATCTTTCATCACCTGATACACCGTTGCGATGGATGCTGATAACTCCTGTAATTGTGCCGCTTGTTCCTCACTTGCGGCCATACCGCCTTGCGTCAAATCGGAAATTTCTCGTACTTGCTGTTGCGTTGATTCGATACGAGATGCAATCTCTTGTGCTGATGACTTCACCGTATCCGCTAAGCGCCGAATTTCACTAGCCACCACACCAAATCCACGCCCGAGATCACCGGCCCGCGCCGCTTCAATCGCCGCATTGAGGCCAAGCAGATTCGTTTGCGAAGCGACCTCTCGGATGAGGTCGTTAATGCCTTTCATCGCTTCCGATTCAGCGCGTAATTGTAGAGTACGTTGAGCGATACGGTCGGTCACTTCCGCAGACTCTGTGCCTGCTTGTGCCAAGTCGTGAGCAAGAACATCTAGCGTCGAAAACTGTGTGTCTAATTCTATAATTCCTTGGCGCAATTCCTTTTGATGACTGGCTGCTGTAACAATTGTAAAGATTCCTGCAAAAGTGCCTGTAAAATCAGTAATGGGAGTAGCTATCGCCGTGTACTCAAAGCCAAACAGCGTCACATCGCCCGCTTCAACAAAGCGTTTTTTTTGCAAAAAAGCTTTGGCTGTAATGGTAGCATTCAAGCCTTTATCCTGAATAGTTGCACCAACCTCAACGGGTATCGGAAATTTGTCTGAAGGGTGCACGTGTCGAAAAATCCCTTGATCATCGATAAGTGCCATCCAAACATCAGCTGTCATCGCACCAACTATTTGCGAAAAAAACCAAGCCGCAATCTCGGAAAAATCCCGACTCGACGCCCTTAAACCATGGGAAATCGCCATTACACTGCTGGGTTTATCATCTACCATCGTGACTGCCGATTGCACTGAACCATTGGCTTCTTTATGTAAACGACCAAATTCCCCATAAGCCACATCATGGTCTGCAATATGTGTCATAAGCCAATTCTTCAAAAAGTTTAATAGAAAAAAGGCATTGATTTTACCAGTTTGATATTGCCGTTGATAATCTGCCGCTTCTTGCAACAACTTGGTATGCACTTCTTTGTGGTTTGCCAAGTTAGGATATCCCATCTTTTCAAGCAGGACTTCTTCTGACGAAAAATGCGTATGCGCATAGTCCATTAATTCAGCGAGAATCTGCCCCGACGCATCAGAGGCTCGTCCTGAACGCATGGCTTCATACAGTCGATTAATCAAATCGATCAGTCGTTCATGCTGTGCATCCATTGCGCTGATACCTGTGTGATACTGTGGTTCAAAATCAACAAAAGCCATAATCTATACACCCTCCGCGCACAATAGCGTCTTTTATCCACCCTCTCTTTTCCACATTCTGCTCGGAAACTCCTGTCTGGTGTCTTCTCAAGTTAGAAACTTTAAGAAAAAGCATGTAAAGTGCGTTCGATTGGCGTACCCACAATTTGATCAATGTATTTAAGTCCAGATCCGGTGTTCATAGCTAGCACCGTCTCATTAGGTTTAATCCAACCAAGATCCGCTAACTTTTTCACGCCAGCCAATCCTGCAGCCCCTTCAGGACAAACATGAAATCCTTCTTTTTGAGCAACTTCGATTCGCCATTGTTGAATCTGATCATCGGAAACAGTGATCGCAATACCATTTGTCTTTTGCAAAACATCAAGAATCATAAAATCCCCCAATGCCTTAGGAACACGCATACCAAATGCGATCGTATGGGGGTTCTCCCATAGATAAGATTCTGGTTGCGCCGAATCGAAAGCACGTACTAAGGGCGCACATCCTTCGGCCTGCACAATGGCCATCCGGGGCAATTTATCGCCGATAAATCCAAGTTCCTGCAATTCACACAACGCCTTATAAATGCCGATTACACCCGCTCCGCCACCGGTTGGATAAACAATCACGTCGGGAACAGACCATCCGAATTGCTGAGCAATCTCAAATCCCATCGTTTTTTTACCTTCTAAGCGGTACGGTTCTTTGAGTGTTGACACATCATAGACACCACGCTCTTGCACTTCTTGTTGCACAATCTTTCCGGCGTCAGCAATCGTACCATCAACGACAAACACATTGGCTCCTGCGATCAGGCATTCCTTTTGTGGTGTCTTTGGAGCATCGTTTGGCATCACGATAGTTGCCTCAATACCTGCACGCGCAGAATATAGTGCCCATGCGCTTCCAGCATTACCGTTTGTCGGGATCGCAAGAGCTGTCACACCTAGTTCTTTGGCGCGCGATATACCCACGGATGCTCCCCGTGCTTTAAAAGATCCTGATGGTAGCACGCCCTCATCCTTAGCATATAGAGTAGAAAGTCCCATCGATTTGGCTGTCGCATCCAGTGAAATGATCGGTGTCATTGGCTCATTCATCGACACGATATAGGCAGGGTCCTGTACGGGAAGTAGTTCATGATAGCGCCAAAACCCTTCCTTCCTGTTATCCCACTCATCCCGAGACAATACTTGCTTTAACCCCTCAAGGTCATAGCGAGCTAGTAACGGAGCTTGGCAATGTTCACAAACTTGTCTGCGTTTACTCGCTTCATACGTGTGCCCACAGCGGGAACACTCTAAATGTGATAAATAGCTAAATTCATGCATGAAAACACCTCCA
>DAHWJX010000066.1:0-6607 GCA_027343965.1 Caryophanales bacterium
CCGCCGAGCACAGCCGTGGCGATGTTGTCCCATTCGAATAAAGGAATATGGATGATTTCAAGAACCCGTTCACCGAACTTCCATCCCAGCGTAACTCCTACGACCAGAAAAAATACCTGAAAAATGCGTCTTACCACCATATGTCACCTCCTGTACCCCAGTATAGTCAATCTGCTTATTTTTAAACGGGGTTGCTCTAAGATTAGCATGCACCCCGCTACTGGTCAACGAACGAAGTCTATGCTAGTACTCACGCCCTTGCCGTTGCAGTTCCTTTTGCCTCTTATCGCGTCTATGAAAATAAGTACGCGATTCATACCATACGCCATAGATACCGTACATAGCCAGGAGAAAAAATAATAAAGGCGGTACAAAATCCCGTCTGACGACAAAAAGAATGAGTACAGAAAGTACAATTAAAGGCAACATGTACATGTTCGAACGAGCAAGTCGTACGCGTTTGAAATTGGGATAGCGGGTGCGACTCACCATCAAGATAGCAAGAAGCGCTGTCAGATATGGCATCAGAACCACCGGGATCAACCCATAGTACAATGTAAATGCCGCTAGGATACCGCCCGCCGCCGTGATTGGCAATCCTACAAAATAACTATGTGCCACCGTATCCAGATTAAAACGCGCTAATCGAAGCGCTCCTGCGACTGGAAAAGCAATAGCCACAATGGATCCGATCGTGCCGAAATTGCGCAAGACAGCCGCATACATTATAAAAGCGGGTGCAACACCAAACGTTATAACATCCGATAAAGAATCCAATTCCTTGCCAAACAGACTCTCCGCATGAAGCAGACGTGCCACCCTTCCATCTAAACCATCGCATAACATGCCGATCAACACGAGAATCGCCGCGAAAGAAAAACTCCCTTCGTAAGTAAGCAGTAAGGCAGCCATGCCCAAGATGAGATTAATCATCGTAATGATGTTGGGAATATGCTTCATGAGTCAGCCCCCATCGCTTAAGTTTTAGAGATTGCGTTCGAGCAAAACTTGCTCGTGCATCCGCTTTAACCCCTCCTTAATCGCCCTTGCACGCACCAATCCGATGCCTTCTACTTCATCAAGCTCTTCGACACTTGCAGCTACGATGCGCCCTAAGGTAGGGAACTCACCAGCTAGATTTTCGATCACAGGCTGTGGTAGACGCGGAATCTTATGTAAGATCCGATAACCTCGCGATGCTACCGCAGTCTCACTGAGATTCGGCGAGTTGTCGTAGCCAAGGATGTGCGCAATAACCTGACCATGAATCAATTCATCGGAATCCAGTTGGTGCATCTCCGTGAGGATCTGATGCGGCGTCAGGTCAAAGCCAGAAGCTGAATAATCTTTCACAAGCAGGTACGCTTCCTCATCGACTTTCGCAACGAGCTCATCCAGTTGCATGGAAATCAATCGGCCCTCAGAGCCCAGTTCCGTAATGTAGCGTTTAATCTCTGCGCGAATACGCAGCACCATTTCAAAACGTTGCAAGACGCTAATCACATCTTGTAATGTGACCAGTTCTTCCATCTCAAGCGCAGATAAGCTAGCAAGTGCTCCATCGAGCACCGATTTGTAGCGTTCAAGCGTTTGAATGGCCTGATTGGCTTTCGTGACGATCACACTGAGGTCCTTAAGAGCATAACGAATCGTACCCTGATACAATGTGATCACATTTCTGCGTTGCGATACGCACACAACCAAGTGCCCTGTTTGTTTAGCCATGCGTTCTGCCGTACGATGGCGCGTCCCTGTTTCATTCGTCGGAATCGCATGATCAGGGTTCAATTGGGTGTTGGCGTACAAAATTCTCTTGGCATCCTCACTCACCACAATGGCGCCATCCATTTTTGCAAGTTCGTACAGTCCGGACGGCGTAAAGTCGCAATTGATCGCAAATCCACCATCGGTCAATTGTTCTATTTCTTCATCGAACCCAAAGACGATCAGTCCCCCCGTGTTGGCGCGCAGCACATTATCGACACCATCACGAATCGGCGTCCCTGGTGCGATCATCTTTAAAACTTTCATCAACATCGCTTCACGCTTGACATCATCTTTCTCTTTCATATCACCCATCCCCTAACGTTACGGAGATCGCCTCTTGTAGTGTTGCAACGCCGATCACGTCGATGCCCTCGATAAAGTGCCCGTGTTTGACATTGCCTATCGGTGCGATCATACGTGCAAATCCCAATTTTTTCGCTTCCACCAGTCTTTGATCAAGCCGTGTCACCGCGCGAACTTCCCCCGTCAATCCTACTTCACCGGCAAACACCGTACTCACCGATACCGGTTTATCGCGAAAACTCGATGCAATGGCGACGGCCAGGCCGAGATCGACAGCAGGCTCTTCGACCTTTAATCCACCGGCTACATTGATATACGCATCGAAGTTTTGTAAAAAGAGTCCTACTCGCTTTTCAAGCACAGCCATCAATAGCGTCACACGATTGTAATCAAGCCCAGACGCTGTGCGACGCGGTGTCGCAAAATGCGTTGGAGCAACAAGCGCCTGAATCTCGACTAACACCGGACGCGTCCCCTCTAAGCTCGCAATGACCGTAGAGCCTGCCGTTGCTATCGATCGTTCCGCTAAAAACAACTCAGAAGGGCTTCGTACATCCTCCAAGCCAACTGCTTGCATGGCAAATACACCAATCTCATCGGATGAGCCAAACCGATTCTTTACAGCGCGCAAGATACGATAACGATGGTGCCTGTCACCCTCAAAATAGAGCACCGCGTCCACCATATGCTCAAGCAACCTAGGCCCCGCAATGGCACCGTCTTTCGTCACATGGCCGACAATGCACGTAGCAATCGATAGATCCTTTGCGATCGTCAATAACCGCATCGTACATTCGCGAACTTGTTGCACACTACCAGGTGCAGAAGGCAATGTAGGACAAAACACCGTCTGTATCGAGTCGACAATTAAGAATATCGGATGTAGACGCCTAACATGCTTCTCGACTTGATCCATATCCGTATCCGCTAAAATAAATAATTGCTCACCAACCGAGCCAAGCCGAGCCGCGCGCAGCTTCACTTGCTGCAACGACTCTTCACCTGTGACATAAAGGACCGTTTGACCAGACTGTGTCACTTTATGCGCGGTTTGTAAAAGCAATGTCGATTTGCCGATTCCCGGGTCACCGCCCACTAAAAAAAGCTCACCAGGAATCATCCCACCGCCCAACACACGATCAAGCTCCTCGCTACCCGTGGAAAACCTCGGCTCATCCGCCAAGGGTATATCTTGCAATAACATCGGTTCACGCGGTATAGTCGAAACACTTGGTCTTGTCTGTGCTTGAACCGCTTCTTCAACCATGGTGCCCCAATTGCCGCATGATGGACAACGGCCGAGCCATTTCAGAGATTCTGCGCCACAATCTTGGCAAACATAATGGATTTTTTCTTTTTTCATAATGCTTCCAATATACCTGAGTGGTCTACGAATAACTAGTCACTAAACGTTAAAGTAAGACGCCCATTGTAGAGAATGGACGTCTTATCATAAATTTATCGGTTTTTTCCCGTTACTTCGATGTCACCGGATGGTCTTTTACTTTTGTCACAGACAACCCGCCTGTCGAAGCAACGTCGATATTGACATCATCGCCACGCTGAATTTCACCACTGAGTAACGCTTCTGACAAGCGATCTTCAATGTGTCTCTGCATCGCTCGTTTTAGCGGACGCGCTCCGTATTGAGGGTCAAAGCCTTCTTTGGCAAGAAACGTCTTGGCTTCACTCGTCAGAGTGAAATGAAGGCCATACTCATCAAGCCGCTTTTTCAGATCATCCGCTAAGAGATCGACGATTTGACTGATATCGCCTTCTGACAACGGATGAAAGACGATCAGATCATCGACGCGATTTAAAAACTCAGGGCGAAATGTCTTTTTCAACTCATCCATGACGCGTCCTTTCATATCGCCATACGCTGTGTCTTGGCTACTTGTAAAGCCTAACTGACCGCCTTTTTTAATCTCTTGCGCGCCAACGTTGCTTGTCATGATGATAACGGTGTTGCGAAAATCAACCGTGCGCCCTTTACCATCTGTCAAGCGTCCGTCATCGAGCACCTGGAGCAGCACGTTAAACACTTCTGGGTGCGCTTTTTCTACTTCATCCAATAAGACCACAGAATAAGGTTGACGACGTACACGTTCGGTTAACTGACCGCCTTCTTCATAACCGACATAGCCAGGAGGTGATCCGACCAATCGCGATGTCGTATGGCGTTCCATGTATTCAGACATATCGATACGAATCATCGCATCTTCATCACCAAACATCACTTCGGCAAGTGCGCGAGCCAATTCTGTTTTACCAACCCCTGTAGGACCCAAGAAGATAAATGAGCCAATCGGCCGCTTAGGATCCTTAAGTCCCGCCCGCGCACGACGAATGGCGCGTGCTACAGCGCTCGTCGCCTCTTCTTGCCCGACGACGCGTTGGTGCAACAACTTTTCCATGTTTAGCAGACGACTTGATTCTGCCTCGGCCAATTTTTTTACCGGAACTCCTGTCCAGCTCGATACAATATCGGCGATATCATCTTCTGTTACGGCAACATCATGCGAATCTTGGCGTTGTTGCCACTCCATGCGCCTATTTTCCAAGTCATCGCGCAAATGCTGCTCTTGATCACGTAATGCCGCGGCTGTTTCAAAGTCTTGTTCTTGAATTGCAGAATCTTTTTCCGAGCGCAATTCTTCTAACTTTTGTTCGAGCTCTTTTAAATTCGGCGGAGCTGTATACGTCCGCAGACGTACACGAGATGCTGCCTCATCGATCAGGTCAATCGCCTTATCCGGTAAGAAGCGATCAGTGATATAACGATCGGATAAACGAACAGCGGCCACTACCGCTTGATCGGTAATTTTGACACGGTGATGCGCTTCATAGCGATCACGCAAACCATAAAGTATCAGTACCGCTTCGTCAGCTGTCGGTTGGTCGACTTTGATCGGTTGAAAACGGCGTTCGAGTGCCGCATCCTTTTCGATGTGTTTGCGGTACTCATCGAGCGTCGTCGCACCGATGCATTGCAGTTCGCCACGAGCAAGCGCTGGCTTCAAGATGTTCGAAGCATCGATGGCACCTTCAGCGCCGCCTGCGCCGATTAAAGTATGCAATTCATCGATAAAGAGAATCACATTACCGGCGTTACGAATCTCATCCATGATCTTTTTTAAACGATCTTCAAATTCACCACGGTACTTTGTACCAGCAACAACGGTGCCCATATCTAACACCATGACGCGTTTGTTGCGTAACGTTTCTGGAATTTCATTCGATACAATGCGCTGTGCGAGACCTTCTGCGATCGCAGTCTTGCCGACGCCTGGTTCGCCGATCAATACCGGGTTGTTTTTCGTGCGCCGCGACAAGACTTGAATCACACGCTCAATCTCATTGGCTCGTCCAATGACAGGATCAAGCTTTGAATCACGAGCGAGGGCGGTCAGGTCCCGAGCTAAACCATCAAGCGTCGGGGTGTTCGCTGACTGCGGACTGTCTGAGCTTGTTTCCCCTGAGTCCCCGCCACCGAGCAGTTGTAACACTTGCTGACGCGCTTTGCTTAAACTCACGCCAAGATTGCTTAACACGCGAGCCGCGATGCCCTCGCCTTCACGAATCAAGCCTAGTAAAATGTGCTCCGTACCGATGTAGTTGTGGGCAAGCTTTCTTGCCTCGTCCATCGACAACTCGATCACTTTTTTGGCACGCGGTGTATAGGTTGTCCCTGTCGTGTTACCAGGGCCGTGTCCGATGATTTTTTCCACTTCGCGTTGAATCTTTTCTGCGCTTAAACCAAGGCTGAGAAGCGCCTTAGCTGCGATACCATCGCCTTCTTTAACAAGACCTAGTAAGATGTGTTCTGTGCCAACGCCTGGGTGGCCCAGACGCACTGCTTCTTCATGAGCGAGTGTCAACACTTTTTGCGCTCGTTCTGTGAAACGATTGAACAACATCATCATCCCCCGCTTATCTTCAGTTTGAGTCGGTGCGCAATCGTTCGCGAATCATCGCTGCTCGTTTGCTGTCACGCTCTCCTGGTCCCATTTCATGTCCATTGTATTTCTGCAAAAATCCTGGTTGTGTTGCAACCATCAATTCTTTCAATATACTGGCGGACACACCTTTTATGATGTCCATGTCGATACCCAGTCGAACATCGGATAATCTTTGCAATGCCTCTTGTGAATCAATCTGCCGTGCATAAGCCAAGATTCCAAAGGAGCGACAAACGCGGTCCTCGACGCGTCCATGTGCCTCTTGCACAATGAAGCGGCGAGCTTTTCGCTCATGATCGATAATCTGTCTGACGACACTGTGTAGATTGCCAATAATCTCTTCTTCACTTTGCCCCATCGTGACTTGGTTAGACACTTGAAATAAATTGCCCATCGCGTCGCTGCCTTCACCATAGATGCCGCGAACCGTGAGTCCGACATGCGTAACAGCGGACAAAATGCGGTTGACCTGTTCTGTCCACACGAGTGCGGGCAGATGCACCATGACGGAGACTCGCATGCCTGTCCCGACGTTGGTGGGGCAGGCAGTTAAGTACCCTTTTTTTTCATCAAAT
>DAHWJX010000069.1:0-17524 GCA_027343965.1 Caryophanales bacterium
AAGGCAGGTATTGTGAAGCGGTTGACAATGCCACCACATCTGAACTAGGTGTTCCTGATCCGCTATAGGCTGCAATCGTAACAACACTACCGACAGGGTACCAATTGACGCGGTCGCGGCTCCACATGGGCTGAATGGAAACGGCTTCGTTGAGCGTGGATGTAATAAGTGCCGTTTTATACACCGCATACACTTGATCGTAAGGTGTATCAGTAGGGTTGTTCCCACTCGGCTCCTGCGACATGTGCGCGTTGGTATCCGTGATAGCTAGCGCATTAAACAAAACTGATTCGCCGTAGGTCAACATGACGAGATTACCGCCTTGTTGACCGCCGCCGTTCACATCCTGTTCTCGCGGTACCCAATTCCATTGTCTTTTTTCCGGTTCCGCGATGGGAAAAGTAAAACTCAAACCCATCGTTCATCACTCTACCTTCCATTGAAACGTCAAAGAAGCTGCTGATCCAAGCACGTAAATATTCGTGCTATCGAACGGATCGCTTGCTTGCAAGTAGACCACGCCATTGCTTGTTGGCGTCAATGTTACGAAGTTCGGCGTGGTTCCAAATCCGTGAGGAATAGCGGTCACGTCGCCGACCGTGGCGCTCGTTGCACCACTGCCATTGTTGTTGAGCAAGTTGTTAAACGTTACACTACCTTGCGGCAACGCCATGTCCATCACAAGATCACCTTGAACGCCTGTGCGAGTCATGGGATACAACGCGCTAAAACGATCTTTATAATTCGGTTCTACGAATCCCGGCAAATTTATTCACCTCGTTTCCGCGTGGTTGAACGAACAACCTTTTTCACTGGCGATGGTTCTGCATCCGGCAACTCGATCGACGACTGTTCGTCCGTATCATCTATCAGTTCATCCGGCATCAGACGAATCACCTCTTCTTGCGGATCAGGCAACGTCTCGATCACAAAATGAAAATCGCGCAATCGTTCCAGTTCTCTGTCCGTCAAGTGGTCGGCGTTCGCCCACCCTTTAGCGTCAAAGACTAATTCGTGTTCAATCACACGCAATTTGTGTAACTTCGCAGCGTTCGCCGCGTGTACTCGTTTCATTGTTCGTACGCCCCTTTTATTTCATTTGAAGCGCTACAGAACATTCTGCGCTACCGACTACCGTCCACTTCACGCGCCCCGCCATCCCGTATTCATCGACAGAAAACACGACAGGCCCGTTGCTCGTGACTTCGCCGATGGTGCCTATCGGATAGTAGGTTATCCCGTCGTAATCTTCCCACGCGAACGTAACCGATCCGCCGCTCGATAGATTCGACACATTCACCATGAGCGAACCTTGCGAAAAAACACCGACTGTCACAGGTGCGGATGATCCGTTGGTTGTGAGTGTTGTTTCCGTCAGGATCGGATACGTCACGGGATAAAAAGAGCCACTCGATGTGCCGAACGTGTTAAAATTCGTCACGCACAACGAGCCGTTAGCTAGGTTTTCGCCCAAAATACGGCTCGTCAGCACATCGGAAGGGTTAAACATCGCGCTTGTATTAGGCAACAATTCTTGCGGTATAGGAATGTCTGTAACATTGATGCTAGCCGTTGAACTATTGAGGATTGTCCAACTCACAGGACATACCCCCTATTAGGTCAACAGAACAGGAGCAATCTCACCGTTTGGAATTTGCACATTTTTGATGACTACGCAACGAGACGGCACGTAAATCAAAGGTGCGCCAATGAGAGCGACAGCGAAGTAACGAGCCAATGCAGGAATAGGCAATGGCCATTTGAAGAATGGCAACAATTGTTTGAACACAACGCCTTCTTCTGCATCGTGATTGATGACAAACACATCAAACGCCCCGGCAACTGTGATGTTTTCGTCTGTGAAGGATTGCGTGGTTCCGCTACCCGAATCCGCAACACGCTCTAATGGCAAGAAAGCCCCACCATTCATAGAACGATAGATTTGGTAGTAGTTAGCCCCATTTGATCCTGTGACACGATTCCACATGACTGTTACGGATTCCCCTGCGCCGACGGTTACAGTCGTGGTAGATACGGAATTTTGGGAAGGCCCATAACTATTGACCGCCGCAATTTGATAAGTGACAGGGCCACCGTTATAACCAACCCCATAGCTAGATGAATTGGGAGGTGTCGCCCATTTTGACGTAGCTAAGTTAGGATCTTCGGCTGTGGTCGTATTCAACGTTGCCGTCGGGCTTTGTGGAACGGTAGGCGCGTTTTGAATAGCCACTTGAACAGGACGATCCAAATTCAAGAAGATATCGTTCGTGAATGGCAAGAAACCATATGTCGAATTGTATCCTCCGATTGGTGTACCCATGTTCAGTGAACCTTCGCGCATCAATGCTTGTTGATCGATGGCGTAACGTTGTGCAGGTGCCCACATTTTCGAGAAGTACGACTGTACGATTGGCGACATGTAGACGCTGTGACGACCTGCGGAAATCTCACCTGCATTGTCTTGAATAGCTTGTGCTGCATTTTCAAGCAAGTCAGGTGTAACAGGGCCTGCGCCAGCATCAATCACGATGTTAGTAAACCCATTCGTTGAGGCGAAGTTTTCGACGATTTTTTTAATGCCGTCAAATGCGGATGGCAATAACGATGAGTCACCGTAAAACATATTGCGTTCTACGCCACGCAGCAAGTAGCGTGTAGCGTTGTTGATCTGCAACGCCTCGGCACTACCACCAATGACCTCAGTGGACATGATGGCAATATCCGTTGCGTATGCAGTGGCCATGTATTTCATCGGGACTTGGACACGCGAGAATGTGGAATCATTACCAGCGGGTGTTGCCATCGCGCTGGTAAACACGCCACCCTGCGTGCCATAGTCGAGGAGTTGATCGTACTCTTCCGTCATGGCGTAGGCTTCTTGTTTTGCGATATTTCTCCACAACTTAATATTTTGCATCTTGAATGACACGTTTTTGAGTGTGCGTGCCAAGGATTGCGGGATAAGGGAACTACCATCACCAGGGCCTCCAGGAGTTGACGGAGAAGCCACAAGTGCTTTTTGTAAGCGGTCGAATGTTGTGTTGCTGATACTACCGCTCATATAGGTGCCAGATAAACCACCACCGCTATCCATTTGTAACGATTTACTGATCTGACGCAATTCTTGTTCAACTGCTGCCAACGAAAACACCACCTTTTAAGGGATCAAAAAAGCCGCCATCTAGGCGACTGTGATAACAACATTTATAGTTGTCGAAACTACATGAGTTGAGCTTTAATTAGCGCTTGTTTAGCTGTTTGCGATAAATAGTTAATCGCGTTCAGTCCGTCGTTTTCAAGCATGATAATGTCGCGATTGAGAACCGGATCACCGCCATTGACATAGGCTTCTTCTAACACATCAAATGCCTTGGTTAAATCCATGTTGCGCTCAGGTACTGCAATCTGTGTGGTGCGTGGAGATTGACCATAAGCCACAGACTTGCGAACAGATGCACTTTGTGGTGCTACTGGTTGAATAGGCGCATCTGACTGAACGCCAGCGATTTGCATTTGAGATGCAACAAGGGCTTTCGCCATTTGCCGATTCTCTTGCTGAACCAACTTGCGCAACTTCTGATTCTCTAGCCGCAAACTGCGAACTTCTGCGACTACATGTTCTTGCATGTCGAAGACGGCATCCGTCAACGATTTAATGAACTCATTGCCATCCACGTATTTCATGGCATCTGCCCCCAGTGCTTTGCGTACTTGTCTGCGGCGTCGAATGGATTTCTCGACATTGAGAACATCTTCTGCGTCATCCTCTTCGTCGTCGGCGTCATCATCTTCCGGTTCGTCGTCGGCTCGTGATTTGCGTACTTTGCGCGATTTCTTTACCTTCCGTTTCCGGCGGTCGTCGTCGTCAAATTCTTCGTCTTCGTCATCATCGTCTGACAAGTCTACGAAATCCTCGTCCATGTCTCCGCGAGATGTTGCGTTTGACTTTGCTACTTTGCGACGTTTGTGTTTCTTGACGGTGACGTATTCGTCGTCGTCATCAGGCAGGTCGAGCGATTCTAAGTCTTCTTCGTCCAAGTCATCGTCGTCCGCGAATGGGTCATACACGCCAGGCACGCCGTCATGTCCTGCACGATTGTCTTCCCACTGCTGATCGTCGTAATCTTCCGGTGTATCGTCGTAGTCATTGACGAAATCCTCCGGTGATTGCGTGGTCAGCTGTGTTGCGTCTTCCCAATCGTCTAGTTGATCGTTAGAGCGTTGTGCTTCACGATCAAACACGGCTGGATATTGCACCTTGCCTTTGACCTTTCTACTTGCTGCATTGCTTTGACGTTGGGGAAGTTTCGCCCCTCCGTTTGGGTCTTTCGGTGCTACAACCACTGATTTGTTAAGTTGAGATTGCACCAACCTATCAAAATCAGTAAGCACACGCTTTTGCTGCTTCGACATGTTTTTGTCCTCCCTTTACTGATCCTCTTGACGCAAAAGGCTCAAAATTGCGTTGACTTCTGCCCCACGTCTGTGTTCGCACTGATAAAAATGATTGGCCGCCCCGCGTGCTCCGCCCTTAATCTGTCCGTCGTTTGTAATATGCGGACAATCAGGGTGACTGCTTTTGTAGCTAATAAGATGATCGCGAATGACATCCAACGGGTGACCGCGCGATCCGCCTGATAAGCTGCGCTTGAGTTTCTGTATACTCTTGAGAAGCGGCTTTTCGCGAGTGGTTGCATACCAAGCACACCATGACGCCTGCGATTCGTTTAAGTCGTATACATCCTCAAAATAAGCCAATTGTTGATCGGCTCGCAGTTGGCCATTCGGATAGAAATAAGGGTTGTGCGACTTAATAATCACGTTGCGTTCGGAAATGTCGGTAACATCTTTCACCCACCCTAGCACCGCTCGTCTGCGTTGATCGACGGGCTGATACGATACACTTGCCCCTGCCGCTAATGATTTAGCGAAATCAACAAACGTGCCAGGATGCACGGGTGTAGGCGTTAAAGCCACGTTGCGAATAAAAGCACGTTTGATCCTCGACGGGTCTTTAGGGTCATATTCCTTCACGACGCCTTCGATAGACATGCCATACCTACGCGCCCAGCCCGACTCTTTCATGGCTTTCATTTGATCCACAACTTTTGCCATCAAGGGCGTTTTCAGCGCCTTCCACTTGAGCCAAAAACCATTCCTGTCGATTTTCCCATCGAGCGGAATACCAACGATCGTTGATGCATCATGATCGTAATTGATGAATCCGCCAGCGCCAGGAGGTAGCCCTTTGCCTAACAGATAGTCGATTTCTAAACCATCAGGAATCGTTTCTTCACCCTGCAAATCTCTTCCGGGCAATGATGCTAAACCCTCAAATACCCAATCGCCATCCTTGTCTTGCTCGGCTTTCATGATGGTCGCCCCAAAATGAAACGACTGATCCATGTTGTCGTCTCACCTCCTCTCGGTAGCATGAAAAAAGCGCCTTGGCTCACTCGCCTTAGCGCATTACGCTTGCTTATTGATCCTGCTTTTTCTGCCGCTCGATACTCGTATAGCTTTCTCGGGCAACGTCTCTTCTCTTTCGGCGCTTTCCTCTATGTCTCCATCCTCTTCCACCGGCATGACGCCAAAATCCATGCGTAGTCGTAAGCGATCCTCTGAGTCGTCATTAGCGTAATCACGGTAAAACTCAAGCATGTGAATGAGTGATGCGATTTCATCCTCGGAGCACTCGAAACGATAACGGCTTACTTTTTGTATTTTCAAGAGTTATTCTCCTTTAGTTGATCTTAAATAGCACACGTACAGACTTTTGTATGGACTCGTCTTGTAAATCCATATCGAAGTGACGCTTCGCGAATGCACGAATGCGCGACTTGATTTGTTTGCGCTTGATGGGCGTATACTCATCTCCGTCCTTTCTTGTGTTGATGTAACGCCAAGCAGCAAGCGTGCGTTCTCGCGATGGCTTGCCGTTTTTGGTGAGTGGGTATGAATCATGGGCGGCATCAGCGAACGTTTCCTTCGTGCCATACTTGTCGCGTTTTGAATCCTTGATTTGGTGCCATTCTTGGATGGTGCGCACAGACTTTTTGACAGAAGGCGCAGGAAAGTGCTTAAGCATGTCCAGAAGATCGTTTTTCGACCATGCCTTAGCGCTTGCACCTATGTTGTCGCTCACTGAGCCAGCAGACCCTTCGCCTAACAACTTCTCAATGTCGCCGACTTTTTCAGCCAATTTCCCACGCTTATGACTTTCAACGGTGCCACTCATGGTTGGCGAATAAAACATAGTATGAGAGGATGGTTGCCCTGTGCGAAGAATGCGCCCCTCACGTTGCGTGATGGATTTGGGCACCCAAGGCGTGTCAAGATGGATCAATGTGTGTCCTCCGTGTTGAAGATTGACACCTTCTTCTCCGGCCGATGTGGACAACACCGCTTTGATCTTGCCCTCTCCGAAGAGTCTCGCAACATCCGCCCGTTTCTCTGGTGCAACATCCCCTGAGATAACACCGATTTCAGATGGATCAAGCCCTCGCGCAATCAGTCCAGATTTCACTTTTTCTAAGGGCAACTTAGCATCAGAGAAAATGACCATGCCACGATTATCTGCGTTTTCTAGGTGATCCATCGTTGTATCAACCGCCCATTGCTCTTTTGGATACAGTTTTTTCATGTCTGCATTTTTTGGATCTAGCTGATCTGGATCAACAGCAATTTGTTCCAATCGTTTCATCTTCGTAAGGATATTTGCGCTATTCTGTCTGAATTGTTCGGTGCTCATGCCTAAAATCTCGTCTCGAATGCCAGTTTCCATTGCACCATAGGCTTTGGCTTGATCTTTGGTCATATCAAGGTTATGCGTCACATGTCGAGCAGATGGCAAACTACTATTCACATCAGGGCTGTTATGATGACGCAACATGACCGACTCTTTCATCTTGTCCCGCAGTTGTTTTTGGTTTTTGAGTGCGATCGGCTTCATGATTTTCCCTCGCGGAGTATTCACGGACTGCATAACCGCATGTTCTCGCGCGAATTGATTCCACGATCCGACTTTGCTCGCGGCTACATGTGAAAGCATTGTATGCGTCTCTTTAGGTTGCGCGTTAGGGAATGGCGTCGCTGTGAGTAACCACTTGTATTTCGCGTCTCCGAACGCATCACTCCATGCCTTCGTTTGTTGTGTATTGTTTTTAATCTTGTGGGCTTCGTCCGCAATGACCGCATCCCCTGCCAACTCCTTGATACGATTGGCATGCTCCTCATTACGCAACATCTCATAGTTGCCGATGATAAAGTCAGCATGTTTAGCTTCTTCGAACGATTGCGCTAGACGTTTTGGTGTAGAAGTATCCAAAACCACTGCTTTTCTACCACTGAACTTTTCAATTTCAGATTTCCATTGATACTTGACAGATGATGGTGCAATGACTGCAAAACGTTTTGCCTTTCCTGCATCAATAGCGATATTGGCGGCAGTGATCGCTATTGGCGTTTTACCCAGTCCCACGGCATAGCCCAAAACAGCGCTTTTGTTGTGAAGTAAGAATTCCACGCCAGCCTTTTGATGTTCGTACAAGCTCATGTGTTGCATATCTTTTGGCATCGCGCCGTCCCACTCAGGAACGTATTTAGAATCAAACATCGCTTCTGGAGCACCTGGTGTTTTGGACGGTATGACGGTCGTCTGAGTGTCAGGTAAGATTGGATCGTTCGCTAACGCTTCTTCATAGGCTTTCGCGGCTTGATGTGTGATCGTTGCGTGAGAAAAATCGCTCGCTACGTTGGGAATATCCTTAACGGGGATATACCATGACTTAGCATCGCCATCATATCTGGCACCCATTGCGTGTAGGTGATCTTTATCGGCAAAGTTGCTATAAACATGCACCCAATCTTGCTTACCTCCATCAAAGCGCACCTTTTTGTGTGGGAGTTGGAATAGAACAGTCCCTTTTTTGGCTGTTGGACGTCCAAACTTATCCTCTGCATCTTGAACGCCTTGCCCGATGGTATATTCGTGATGACCCGTTGATGGATTTAATTTCATTTTGTGGGACGTATTTCGCTCGGTTAAATGTTGCGATAAAAACGGTTGTGGTGACTTTGTTTTACGGAAAACTTCACGGATATTTTGACCTTGAAAGTTTTTAGGAACCGAACCGCCAACCACATTTCCAGAACTATCAATCTTGATCCTACGATAGTCCTTGTCTCCGTACTTACCTGATGCACCTTTGCCGTGCGGATGAATAGTGATCCAGTGTTCACCCGCCGATTTTCGTAACGGCACTAATAAGCGCATGACGTCACATCCTTCTAACGATCTAATTAATTCCTGACACGTACTGCCCGATTAACTGCAATACCCATTGTGGCAATCCTGTTTGGTCGTATTGAGCGCCTGTTGCTTGAATGGCGCTGAGAACACCAGGAATACCCTCTGTTTGTGCGGTTGCCCAATCGATAGCGTATTTGCTCACTAGTCCGTTGCTACTTTTTGTCGTGACAAATAGTGTCGAACCGTTGACTGTTGCGTCTGTGATAACCATTTCTACCCCTCCTATAATCCGTGTGGCGCAGGTGCTGTCATGCTCGGTTGCCCTAATTGCATATGACCACCGACCCACGCATCTGTAGCAATCATGTCCTTCATGTGGCTGGTAATGAAACGCAAGAGTTCGTCCGCGTTTTTGCCTTCGATCGTCACATCATGACCGCGAACCGTGATTCGACAGCCCATGACGCGAGTGACACCATCCTGTACGCGTCCTCGAAAACCGCCCTTGAGCCGTAAGATTGCCCAAACAGCATTGGCGACAGGTGTGTAGGTCGTAAGAATCGCCTTAGCTAATCGTGGCGCGCCTACACGCGGTGCATACACTCGAAATACGTGATTGCCGTCGTCCAATTCGTAGGTGGTTCCATCGGAATCGGCATGTAATGCGGTCACAGAGACGTTTCCCTTCGCGTTTGTACCCATTACCCTTCGATACAGCGTATACACGTCCACGCCGCTATTTTGCGTATCGTCAGCCGCCCAAGTGTCCGTCTGCTCGTCCGCATGTTGCATGTGATGAGGGGAGCTCGCGATCGTATCAACGCCTGCATCGCCCCATGATTTGTTGAGTTTCCTATCGTGCATTTCTCGATCCCATTCTCCGGCTCCGTGTTCCCCATCAGCTACCCATGCGTATACGTTCTTGATTCCGGCGTGCTTATAGGCGAGTGTACGATGATACCCGTCAGCAATTTTGAAACCGTCTTTCGTCTCAACCAAAATGATAGGCTCCATTTTAGCGCCACGTTTGATAGCATCTGAAATCCCTTGCACCTTTCCCATGTTGCGCCCACCAGGTCTGCGTGCCATTTTAATCTTCGACAATGGAACGCGACGCATCTTCCATAGCTCTTTTTTCACCCACCCAAGTACATCAGCTGGGTAATTTTCTCTCAAGTATTCATAAACCTCTTTCGTGTTTGAGTGTAATGCCTTACTCGTCGACGCTTCTTTATTCTGCAATCTAAATACAATTCTCTTCGCAAACATCCGATCCTTTTCTTTCTCTTCATCCGGCAATTCGTCGTAGGGAACGAACATCTTTTCCCACGCTTGTGCATGAGCAGAGCTGATTTCGGGCGCTATCTTCTCCGCGAAATCCCACCACTGATCGTGTACGAGTTCAGATAACCCTTCTAACAGTTCGCTAGACTGTAACTCTTCATCTGAGAGACTCTTAGACAAGGGGAATCGCACCTTCAAGTTATCTCCCCCTTGGCACAGCGCGATAGGAATACGGATCGCCACCGCGATATTTAACATAGACATGTCGGCAATTAGGGTGCAGCGGAACACATGAAATCCAATCCTTGGACTTGCGCCCGACGTTGGATTTCCCTACCCACACATATTGTTCGTTTTCCTGCTGATTAGCGCGACTAACAGGCACAGGCGATACCCAAAAGACTTTGCCCTCCAGCAATTTGTGACAAGACGCGCATACTTTATCGTCGCTTATCGTCGGAATGGTGACATAACTGTCCGCTAGCCTTGTTAACACGGCATCGTTGTATGCCATGCTCATTTCTGTCACTGCGATCATTTGAAAATGTTGTCCATAGTGATCCCAACGCTCTTCAAGACGTTTGGCCAACTGTTGAGAAGATAGATTTTCACGAATTGCCTGCACCACCTGCCAACGCACGTCTTCGCGCATCCCGTCTGCCCATTCACGCATTTTAGAAGCTGCCGATTGACGAGCGATCCATTCGGCTAGTTTGTCTGACTTGTGATTCGTGACGGTCGGCTTTTTCGGCACGTTGACAAATGGCCCTTTGATCGGCAATTCGTTTTGATGATCTGCCTGCCTGTACGCAATCTCCTGCACATCGACTATACGCGAAACCATATCATCCACATCTATAGGATCAGAGTCGCTCGCATCTATAACCGCGTTATATGACGACTCTTTGTGATTATGTAACACATTGTGTGTGACAAGCCACACGCGCAATAACCATTTCATAGCGGTTGATGATGCACTCGTAATGATGTTCACTTCGGTGTCTTCAAGGTTAGGATCAGCCCAAATCTCACGATCTCCAGCTAGTTCCGCAAGGCGCTTTTTCCAATTGGTAAAGTCGGGGGTGTCAGCCACGTCGCATCCCCCTTTTCATCTGTTGTGGTGTGTCAATACGATGACCACGCTTTTTCGATCTCACGAGTTCCTTGATCGTTTGCGGGTGTTGGAGCGCCATTCACTTGCGGTGGTCGCATTCCGTTTTCTTGCATCCAGACTTGGAGTAATGCCGGATTCGCAGGAGCATCCAACCATCCCGCGTTCTCTGGCGTGTTGGGAGGAATTTCATCCAGCCCCATTGACTTGCGCCACTCCCTAGCCGTCAATGCACCGCCTGTCATTTGCTCATTAAGGAACTTGACTTTTTGCATTTCGTCTTCTGCGTTGATGCCGGTTAGGCGAAAAACATAGCCAGGTGCAATCGCTGGCATAATGAATTCGTTGATACCTTGCTCGAGCATGTCTAATAACGGAATCAGACCCTTATCGCGCGACAAGTCGATCTTGGCGTCTGTATTATCCGATGCGCCCATGCCACCGCTGTTAGAAGCTGTGCGTTGTCCTAATTCGATAGGGTCAACGAGAAAAATAGACGCGATCTTCGTGGTCAGCTTGTCTAGAAAATCACCCATTTCCATGTCGCGATTGCTCGTTTTCATCGGCAACCATTGGATAGACGAGCCACCGTTTTGAGATGGTTCAAGGCTCAGTGCAACAGGCTTATGTTGACCGACAACGCCTTTAACGTCCGTCTCCCACATGACATTCACCTCTTGCAACGTTTCTTCACTCATGTTGCCGATGATAGCTAATATGCCAGGAGGAACGCTGCCATGATCGAAGTAGTTGCTGTTATATTGGAGTGCTAAGACCTCCGACGCCAACCAATCCGATGCCGATTCTGTAGGCGACATAGGATAACCGCCGCGTGTAATGTCTGTGAGCGGGTTCATGTACAGATACATGATTTCATCCTCGGCATACTCCGTCTCGATCTGACCGTCCACAACTTGCACATAGCGCACTGGCTGATCCATGTCTTTGCCATAGCGCGTTGTGGGTATGTATCGCTCAGCCCACTGCATTTCAATTGTGCCAGCATCGATAGCCCAGAATTCAGAGAGTCTCCCCTCTTCGTCATAGACTAACTCTGTGGTTGATGCCCCGATGATGAGCAAGTCTTGAATCATTTCCTTGACCCAACCGCTAAATGAGTGACGCTCCCACGCCTTGCGCTTCCCTGTGAGCATCAGATATTCAAAGACATAATGAGCCACTTTTTCATCGTGGTCGTTCATGTCCTTGCCGTCCGCTCGCAAGATTTCAAAGCCGCGATCACCTTTATGACGTGGCGCTCGAATAAAGGATGCCGCTTGAGATTGACGCAAAGCCATAATGGCTTGTACAGTTGGTGACAGTCTAGCCAATTGACGCAACTGGTTCCAACTGAGTGTAAAACCGCCCCAACGTGATCCAGGAGGTGAAAACTTCCAATCAGGCGACACAAGAACGGATCGGCGGCGGTGTGGCACGTCCTCTTTCTCGCGTTTTCTGATATCAATTGACGGCACGTTCTCCACCTCCTTGCACGAAATATTGCTTACTGCACATCAACCTGCATCCGTTCCCATTCCTGGCGCATGTGATTGAGTACCATTTCCATACGCTTTTGGACGCCTGTTTTCGTGATGGGCAACCCCTCTTGGTTCATCTCCACAACGGCTGTCAGACTCGCGTTGAGTAGTGTTACGGAGTCTTGTAAAGCTAACACTTGATTCGATAAGGTGACAAACGCTTCTTGCAATTCCTCGTCCTTGCGCTGCATTTTGACCACTTTTTCACTCATTCTTTACAATCCTTTCGTAAGTGGAATTCGAGATAAGAAAAATTCAGGGTGTCCGCTTGATCACGATGTTGAAAACGAACGTGCAACAATATGGGTTTCGCCACTAAGATTTCCGTTGCTGCAATGGCTTTAATGGCGATGTACGTCGCGCCTTGTCCTGCGCTAGTCACCATGACCTCATCGTGTTTTTGCAGCCCGATGGCAATGCTTTGCGCGACTTTGGCTGTCTCCGAACTCTGTTTTACTCTCACTACTTCGATCACGTTGACACCTGCTCCCGTTCTCTCAAAATAAATTCGATCGCCCCGTTATCTTCGATGTACTCCACTTCAAACGCGTCCACATCGCTTATATTAGGCGCATGAATACGATAAGACCCGCCATGTGACTTTAACATCTCCACAAGGGCATATTGGGCGATTTCATCAGCCTGTATGTGTTGACGAATTAACGCTTGGTAATTTTCCCACGTCAATGTGACATGGATTGGGTGAATATCGGCCACGTACACACCTCCAGGAACGCAAAAAGAGGCGGTCACCAGTCGCTAGAACACGTCTAGGACTTAGTGACCGCCTTATGTAAGGTAGGTCGTTAGAAATCTATTACAGAATATCCTGAAATCTTATAAAATGCATTTTGTTTGTTATTATCTTCTATGATTTCCTTCATGATGGCTTTGGCTTGTTCCTCGGTAAGTCCTTTAACAATAAGCCTATAATCATTGTGAAAAGGCGACGCAAGGTATGTTCGCCATATACCGAAATTGTTTGCCTCCCTTTCTCTTCGCTTTTCTTCTCGGCATTCCGTTAGCTGTTGATATTCGTCCCATTCAAGCGTGACGTATTTTGGCATCTGATCAGCTCCTGTGTTCAGGTTCGACATGGTCTACGAATTGATTGATATTACCAATCGCCCTATCCCACACTTTACGTTCAATCTCCACGTCTATGTGGTAGTTTGGAATCATTGTGAGCGTTAGTTCCGACAACTCCTGCGCTCCCACTTTGATTTGAACAGAATGCACATACCCGAGTTTCTCGCCGTCCACTTCGATCCACGATTCGTTACCCGTTACACCAACATGCAGTTTGACATCTTTCATCCCTCATTCTCCCTTTCAAGTCGCAGATATTTGACTTCCCTTTCATCAGGATGATAGTCAACGGTTTGTTCATACATTTGGCAAGGATGCTCTTCGCTAGGTTCGTAAGATCCGATGCGTCGAACCGTAAACAATGCGCCTTTGTTCATTTTCGGGCCTGTTATATCCAGTATTTCAAATACGCCATCGTCATGTTCGGAGATGATCCTGCAAGTTGGAGCGTCTTCTATACGAGCTTTGAACTCGCCAAGTGGAGATAAGATATTGTCTGATATCGTCATCTACTTCACCTTCGTTTTCTTTTCTTAGGTAATTGCATTAAATCGATGCTTTCTACAGTTATCTCATCAATTCCACCATGCGTAAAAGAACCACCGAATGAAAATATCCTTGAAACCTCAAATTCCGACACGCACCAGTCTGGAACATCCGACGTAAATGTTCCGGACGGATCGAATTTGCAGAATCCAACAACCTCTTCATTTATTTTTAATGGCACTGATTCAGGTATGTGTATTCCGGCGTTCTTCACATCAATTTTTCCTGTGATTTTCATCTATTCCACATCCACCTTCGCTTTCGTCCGTTCTTCGACGTACCGCAACTCTCCGTTGTGATAAGTCAAAATGACTTCCCCATACTGAGGTGGTTCGATCAATATCTTTCCTGCCCTTATTTTGCGCAGGTGATCTTCTTCTGGCGTGAATGCGTGTAATTTTTTATCTTCGCTTGAAACTGTAGTCATTTCGTTCACGCCTCCCGAGTCTTTGCATGCTTCATGTTCAGTCTTTGATCACAGGAACGGTTCGTGGTACATAACCAAAGATGTCTTTCGTTTTTATTTTAGAACCATCACTCAGCATCCGCTCGTTCTCTTGATGCTGAATGCTATAAGTTCTTACAAAACGGCATCGCGAAAATTTTTTGATTAAGTCTTGAGCGGCTAAATTCTGTTTAGTGGCTTCGCTTGTATCCTGACTCTTAACCGCATTAGACGTTTCTGTAGACTTGAGCAAATCGACATACTTCACACGATTCCATGGCACGAAAACCACCTTCGAATCCTTATCCTTTGCGCCATCCCGCGGACTCACGACAATACCTAACTCATCCGCTGTGAGCAGCGTCCTGTTTTCCATACCGTTGCCATCCACTGTCCATACGGTGACTTTGTTTCCAATGTGATTAACTAGATTCATATGTGCCACCCTTTCTTCATTCAATCCATTTTACACGCGATAGTTTTCTAGGCTATTGGGCGACTCTTGCCAACCATGAGTTTCGCAATAATAGTTTGATAATCCGCGCTGCATGGTGTACTGAGCGCCACAATGAGGGCAAGTGGGACGTTTAGACCTCCGTTGCTTTTTGACTGGCGCAGAAGGCAACATGTGCCCTTTTTCAACCGCCACTTGCACAGGAGCAGGAATGGTTTGCGCCACATCGGAACCAACAAGCGCTTGTACAGGTGTAATCACGGGCGCTGACGACTTGTCTTGAGGGTGAATGAGCATGCTATCTCTCCTTCGTTGCACGTGTTCAACGCTGTACCTCAAACTATCTAAAATGTGGTTATACTCATCGATCGGCTTGTTGACAAGGTTACCGTCTTTTGTGTCCCAGACATAGTCACCTAGTTCCATGATCGTGTTGACGCACTTCGGATGCACGAAGATTTTGTATTGTTGCAGATACTGGATTCCGTTCAGCACACTATCTTTGCCCTTGTCGGCAGGTCGGATGCGTCGTATGCCTAATCTACGCAATTCGTCGATACTTTTTGGCTCGGCACTATCCGCTGTGATTCTCTCTTTTTCCACGCCCTTATACTTGAGCATGTCCGCAATTTGCGTATTCAGCATGGCGCGCTGATAATGTTCATCGAAAATGTACAACTCTCGCGTTGCAGGAATAACGATCGACGCAACATAGGCGGTCGGATCGGTAGAGTAGCCGAAATCCAAGCCATAGCATGCTTCTGCCGATTCTTGTTGCGCGATCTCTTGCCAGTCAAACTCGCGCTCTTCCCAGTCCGTGAACACAGCGCCCTCCGCGATACCCCAATCGCCTAACCCCTCAATGCGATAACGGCGTGGGCTGCGTTCCTTCATCCACTCGAAAAGCGCCTTGTCGTCTTCGCCCAGGAATTCATTGCACATGTAATTGGTCGTCACGGACAGCACATTCGGATCTTCCACGTCGAAGAAACGCTTTTTTATCCAGATTTTTTCATTCCATGGATTGAAACTCAGAGTGAAGATTTTAGGCAAGTCGCCCGTGTCACCACGAATGGACATGTCCAACTTATTGAAATCCTCTTCATTGTTGATCTGATAGGCTTCCTCGATCCACACCCAGCATAGATAACCCTTTTCGACCGTGATTGACGTAATCGCCATCGGATCGTCAAGGCCTCGAAATAAGATTTTTTGACCTGTAGGCTTGTACACAATTTCGAGCGGGCTTAACTTTGCCTGCCACAGATGAGCCACGCCCAGCCGATTGATGGCCCATTTCAGCTGCGCATAGGTGCTATCCTTGTGTGCGTTGTAGGTTTTGCGCACGACGAGCGTGTTCGCATCTGGATACTTCATCATGTTGTAGACGTGCCACAAGGCAGCTGTAGTCGATTTTTTAGATGCTCGTCCACCCTTAACGACACGATAGCGGCCTTTAAACCGCCAGAAGTCCGTATATCCAGAACCCACGATTGAGCTTAAGGTGACGCGCCGTGAACTCAAGGCGCATCATCGCCCTCGATCTCCTCATCATTTACGAATGATTTCTTTAGAGCATCGTCCGGCTTTCTTCCGCGAAGGGCATACTGTGGGTTGATAAGGAGCGCCGTTTTTTTGCCTCCGGTCATGAGGTATCCAAGCACGCGTTTGGCGACTAGGGATTGGACGATTTTAATTCTGTTTGGTTTGGATATACCTACAATGGCATCGATTTGAACCATTTTCAGCGGCTTCCCTTGTTCTTCGATCTCGCCGTCTCCGCAAACAATATTCGTTTCCCATTCCAGATAAGGGAGTAGTGAGAAGAGAAATCCGCGTTCGTCTAGCGATAACTTTTCATAGACTCTGCGCTGTTCCCGCGCCGTTCGAACCCGAACATGTTTTATATTGCGTCTGCTGTGAGAAGGATCAAATGAAACAACCACCTCATTTTCACGACGATATATGGTTTGCTCGATCAAAACCTCTCCTGTATCCGCATCAATCGGTTTCATATCCATAAACCTCCTAAAATTGTGAACGCGAAAAAGGTAAACGGCATTTACCTTTTGGGTTAAAAAAGGTAAACGGTATTTACCTTTAAAATTCTCGTTTTTTCCTTACGCCACAAGGCTTCACAGCACTTTTTGCTCCGCCGTTTATATTAAATATCTAATCTGGTGGCGAATCGGTCGTTAAATCGTCAATAAAAGTAACGGTGACCTCATTTTTCGACTCAATCCTGTCCGTAAACATGCCTAAATGGCGCCCCAACATCTCCAAAGCCCGCATCCTGTCTGATGTTTTGACTTTTTTCGTCCATCCGCTCTCGGTTGTACTCTCCGAAATCTCCGCGAGTGTCGTGCCGTCTACCTCATCGCTCGGTCTAATCGAAATATTTTTATCATTCCACGTCACAACGCTTTTGATATCTAAAAATGCAATCTTAGCCAATTGATTCACAACCATGTCTTGCGTAACTTCCGTTCTCTCTTCTCTTCTTTTCATCTCAGCTTGAATTTCTTGGTTAATCCTAGTTTTCCCAAGCAACTCCGGCCCGATCTTCCCCGCGTTTTTAACACTATATCCAGCCCTAATAGCCGCTTGTGTGGCATTCAGATCAACGAGATATTCCTTAACAAACATTTTCTGCATGTTAGTCATAGACTTGTTCATCTCAATGTCACCACCTAACGAAACACTTGTAAGACATGGACAGTCTTAGCTTGTCCATTCACATCTTCTACACGACGCGAGAGTTCACAGGGATACGTCGTGCGCATCCATTCCTGCGCCTGTTCGA
>DAHWJX010000076.1:0-8735 GCA_027343965.1 Caryophanales bacterium
CCCTTGTCAATCGCAAGATTCGCGACTTCTTTCGCCTTTATTTCACTTCTTATACGGTAAATACCACCATACAAAAGGCCGAAAGTCACGGTGCAATTGTAGAAAATCCTGCATTCGAATCTATATCTTTGATGCGCTCGCTGGAACTTCAGCGCTACTACCTAGAAATCGCAGCTCTGTATTTTGGCCTGCAGGACTATGACCTGATCCACACTCAAGACGTTGTCTCGAGCCTGGCACTTGCGCGGGTGAAACCCGCACATATTCCATTGGTCGTTACTTTGCATGGGTATTTTGAGGAAGAACTAAGAATTCAAGATCGAATCTCAGAGAACAATCACATTCAACGTGAGTACGTAAAGCTACTTGAGCAGAGCGGGATTTCGGCTAGCGACATCAGTATTACACCCTCGAATTGGTTGAAAAATCAGATGCTGCAAAATCACAACTTCAGGCATCTACAATTCGCGGTGATTCCATCAGGCATCGACGTCTCAGATTTTCACAATCGGCTCAATGAGGTACCACAATTGATCTTTGATTCTGACCAAAAAAACCTCATTTGTCCCGCGCGCTTAGATGCCGTAAAAGGGCATCACGACCTACTCAATGCACTCGCAAAATTGAAGCAAGAACGACAAGACTGGCTGTGTTGGTTCGTTGGGGACGGACCGTTGCGACAACAATTAGAAAGACGCTGTAAAGACCTCGGCCTCTCTTCATACGTAAAGTTTACTGGAGCGCGAGGCGACGTTCCGAGTTTGCTTAAACAAGCAGATGTGATGGTCTTGGCAAGTCTGCAAGAAAATCTGCCGTTTGCCGTGATGGAGGCACAGCTTGCCGGTAAACCCGTGGTTGTCACAAATGCTGGCGGGATGCCTGAGATGGTGAGTCATGAACAAACGGGGCTCGTTTGTGATGTCCATGATAGTGACTCTCTCTATCTGAATCTCAAGTGCATGCTTGACGATGAAGAATTGCGACGCCGGACGGGTAGGAACAGTCAGAAATTTGCCTACACACAATGGTCGCTAGAAGCCATGATGCATCGCATCCATGTCGTTTACGAAGATGCTCTGCGGAAAAAGAGAGAACAGATTGACCCAACCAACGCAGCTGGTGTAGTGCAAACCTTGTCACGGGGGGACTGGAAGCTGTCCCACGAAGAGTCGAATCACTCGCGGGACCGTTTTAGGTATGTCCTGGCAAAAACCTATGAACGGTTGTTTCGCAATGAACTCCCTCCGAGCACCATTCGACTCGACCGTTCGGTCTGGGACCGGGTTCTCCAGCATGCTCCGAGCACTTATTCATTACCCGATGCCCTCGTGCTCCAAGCATTAAGCCAAGTCATGCGCTGAAGGTTAGGGTCTCTGTCAACCGCGATCAGATTTTCATCATGACGACCTTCAAAGGAGTGACAGCTTATGAACATACTGCTCGCAACACTCTATTCCTATCCACAAAAAGGGGGACTCGGGAGTTACATTAAAGCACTTGCCGGCGAATTAGAACGAGCAGGGCATTTTGTGGATATTCTAGCCTGTCATCCTAGTTTTACGGGTTACTATATGGTTCGCAACAATCACTTAGTCAGGACGTTGCAAGCGCGTGAGGGTCTATACGAAGTACATCCAGAATTAGGACCAGAGGCGGTGCTGCTCGACACATGGGTACGCGATCGTGAACTTGAACGACATACATTTCAACGTGCTGCGGCTCATTTCCATCTCAACAAATACGATGTCATCCATACTCAGGATGTGATCTCGACCGTTGCTCTTGCCGAACTTAAGGACGAGAGGACGAGAATCATCCAGACCCTTCATGGTTCACTGACTTACGACCTGTTGATGGCTCATGGTAAGGACATTGAAACAACGGAAGCATGGAAGCATGCCGCCATGCTCGAGCGAGCAGGCGTCGAAGCAAGTACATTTACAGTCACCCCTTCCAAATGGCTGCAGGACATCCTTGTTGATAACTCACATGCGCCACGAGAGCGGATGCGAGTCATTCCGAACGGAATAGCCGTCCATCAATTCGTGCCGGTTTTTCGAGGGACCATGAGCCAATCAAGCTCGATGCGAAAACAAGTCATCACATGCGTGGGCCACCTAAGCAAACTGAAGGGTCAACAACACCTCCTGGAGTCATTAGCGCTTTTGAAGCAACGACAAACCAACTGGGTGTGCTGGTTGGTCGGGGATGGACCTGAGAAGACAGAGTTCGAGCAGTTGCGCGACCGCTTGGGTTTAACAGACCACGTGCTTTTTCTCGGAGCACGGGACGATATTGCGTCCATCCTAAGGCAAACAGACGTGTTTGTTCTTCCTAGTTTGACCGAGAATTGCCCCTACGCCGTTCTCGAGGCCCAAGTAGCCGGTGTTCCTGTGATTGCTTCCAAGGTGGGCGGTGTCCCAGAAGTCATTGAACATGGCGTGACAGGTTTTCTCACACCGGCCGCGGATCCGTTCGCATTATATCAGACAATTGTGCAAGTACTCGAGGACGACTCCCTCCAGCAAGTTGTGAGAAAAAATTGCGAGCGTCGTTGCCGCGTTCAGTGGTCTATTGAAAACATGGTGAAAACTCTTGAAAGTCTCTACCACACGACTTCAGGGAGGGGTTCGGCGGTATGAAGATCCTTATCACAGGCGGTGCCGGCTTCATTGGTGCCCACATTGTTGACACCTATTAACTTAGGCCGTCAAGTAGTGGTCGTCGACACTCTGATTAGCAATTTGATATGAAAAGCAGGCCTGAAACGCGACATATGACAACGACGACTCGACCGCTCAGGCGCGCCAAGTCCATTGCTTTTTCCATCCCTTGCGCTCGCTGGCGATACCTCAACATTGTATATACCGAGTTCCAAAACAGTCGCCCCCTCAAAATAACTATCTAGCCACTCGCGCGTTTGAGTGGCCAGACTAAGTCACGTTTTTTCGAGGTGATCCACGTCATCCCTTAAGTCCCGACAGTGAAATGCCCTGAATGAAGGTCTTTTGGGCTAGGAAGAATAGGACCACTATCGGCAAAGTAGCAACGGTTGAAGCGGCCATCAGCAATCCCCATTGAGTCCCATACGAGCTTACATAGTTTTGTAGCCCCAATGAAATTGTAAATGTGGACTGATCATTGAGGTATATAAGCGGACCTAGGAAGTCGTTCCAACCATAAATAAATTGAAAAAGCGCAACGGTCGCCAAAGCAGGCTTAGCTAATGGAATAATTATCCTCCAGAAGATTACTAATTCGTTTGCACCATCGATGTAGGCTGCCTCGGATAGCGAGTTAGGAATAGTCATAAAAAACTGTCTCAGAAGAAATATGTTAAATGCACTACCGAAAAATGTTGGAACAATCAGCGGTTTATAAGAGCCTACCCAACCCAGAGTTTTAAAGAGTACGAATAATGGTACCATCGTCACTTGAAAAGGAAGCATCATAGTAGCCAACATAAGGATGAATAGGAAATTTTTTTCCGGCCAATCGATTCTGGCAAAACCATAGGCCACCAATGTACTTGAGACTAGGGTCCCAACGACAGTGAGGACACAGTAGACCAAGGTATTTGTGATGTATTGAAAAAACGGTTCAAAGTTCATGGCATTCGGATAGTTGGAGAAGTCAAAAGGGTTCGGAATCCATACGGGAGGCCAACGCAACTGTTCGAAATCAGGTTTGACCGAGGTTGACATCATCCAAAACATCGGAAAGACGAAGGATATCGCCAATAAAATCAGTACCAGATGCTTGATGGTTGACGCCGTCATGAGTTTAAATCTTCTAGACGAATACCGCGCCGATAAATTCCTTTCCAGTATAACCATTAACAATGTCCTCCTCACATATGACTCTCCGAAGTACAAGCCTAAGGCAGGCCAGATCACACTCAGTAACCTGGCCAAAAACCCATTATGTTCAATCTATTTGGTTTGCTGCAATTGTTGGTTAGCGACCTGTTGCAAATGAAGCAGTGCCTGGTAAGGAGTCTTCTTACCTTCCAGCACGTAGTCTTGTGCATTGGCTAGCTTTTGCTCATAAAACATGTCAACGGGTGTCACAGGCGTGATGGCATCATGGACACTTAACATCACATCCACAAACTTCTTGCGCAACGGTGCTTGTTTGAGAAACTTCTGATAGGCAGGCTGTTTGGTAATCACAGCAGAGTTGGGAATCCAACCACCAGTGGGATATGCCCGAGCCGCCCATGCCGCATTCTGATATCCAGATAACCAAGCGATAAATTCAAAGGCCTGCTGAGGATGTTTTGATCCTGTTGGAATTTCGTTGTAGTTACCATTGACCCAGGTTGTGTTATAATATCCGCCCGGGTTCACCGGTATGGGCACTACACCGTATTGTAATTTTGGATTAAATTGCTGAATAGTTGGCATTTCCCACATGCCGTTAACGATGAACCCAGCCTTACCAAGTTCGAATGGGTCCTCAGATCCACCAGCTGCCCCCGTCAATCCCTTCTCGAAAGCATTTACCTGGGTATATGGATACTTCTTAAACTTGGCGAAGAAATTCATAATAGACATGGCTTTGGGGCTAGTCATTGTGTACTTCTTGCCATTAAAGAAATCTCCGGGTGTCGCACCAAACATCGGCATAAGCTGTTCGAAATTCCCCGCCGGGTAATATCCAATTTGTTGCACTACTCCATCTTTAGTTATCTTCCACTCTTTAGCTTGGTCTGCCCATAACTGAGCCAAAGTCCGCGGCGGGTTGTTAGGATTCAAACCTGCCTGTTTCATGAATGTCTTGTTGTAGTAAAGCAGGAATGAGTTCATCGTCCAGGGCATGGCGTACATGGAGCCCTTGTACTCACCCCACTTCGCAGCCACGGGATAAAACCAGTGTTTAAGACCCGCATATTTTCCAGTCATGAACGTGCTCAAGTTCATTAAAGCGTGTTGTTGTGCGAAAGCTGCGATATAGGGGTTCCATTCTGTAAACACATCAGGTGCATCACCTGCGGCAATTGCCGTCAGAAGCTTCTGCTCACCGTTGGCCGATGGAACAGATGTCATCGTAACTTGTATGGTTGGATGTGTTTTGTTGAACTCATCAACCATCTTTTGAACGACTTGGGTCCAAATTCCAGACCACATGTTCCAATAAGTTAGGTGTACAACTGGTGCATCACGGCGGACAGTAGGCGCAGCCGCAAACGCGCTGGATGCCAACAGACCGGTAGTCATAATGATTGCACTTGAAACGACCGCGAATCCTCTTTTCCAGTTTCCCACGTTAATTCCCCCTATAGGATTTGACCAAAGTTTAATTTCTCTACTAATGGAAAGCGCATTCAATTGCTATATTTATGTGCCAGTCTCACCCCCTTATGGATAAGGACGCTTACTATTGTTCCCCCCCGTAATACACCCACCGTGCTGATGATCGAAATACAAACAGAGTTGCCACGAGTATCAGCACAAAGAGCAACCAAGCCATTGCAGATGCATATCCCAAGTGCAAGCACTGAAATGCCTGCTGATACAAGTACAGAGCAAAGAAGAGAGAAGAATTGTCTGGTCCACCCTGTGTCATAACGTAAGCCTGAGTGAAATATTGAAACGACCCAATGAGGCCCAATATCACATTAAATAATATAACTGGACTAATCATAGGGATTGTTACATACCAAACTCGTTGCCAGGTATTCGCACCTTCGAGTACAGCCGCTTCATAAAGGTCATTTGGAACACCCTGCAGACCAGCCAAATAGATTACGATAGGCTGACCAATTCCCCATAGGCTCATCAAGACCAACGAGGGTTTAACCCAAGCATCAGAATACAGCCAGCCAGGAGCTGGTAGGCCGATCGCCCTTAAAAATGCATCAATAAAACCGAATGATGGATTAAAGAGCCAAACCCACAATATTGAAGACGCGACCAGTGGAACGACACTTGGCAGATAAAACAAAGTTCGATAGATCGCTAACCCTTTAATCTTCATGTTGAGCAACAGTGCAATTGCGATTGCAACAACGGTAGAAATTGGAACAAACACCACGGTATAGTAGAGTGTATTGTACAGCGACTGCCAAAACAGAGGATCCTTTATCATTTGCTGATAATTTTGCCCCCCTATCCATTGCGGAGGGGACAGTATATTGTAATTCGTGAAAGAGTAGAATAATGATGCAATGAATGGGTATAACGCAAAAGCTAGAAATCCAATAATCCACGGCGAAATAAACAGCCAACCTATTAGTCGATTCCTACGCAACCGGGCACGAGATGGTTTTGGCTTAACAGACTTTTTACCCATAACCACATTGACAGTCGTGCTCATCGTCCCACCTCGCTTATGATCTATGCGTGCTTGGTGGACATCGAATGCAACTCCGCACCATCCCAGCACTGCTCACCTAACACTGACTTATCAGATAAATTCTTTAGACTCCCGCAACTCTCTCTCACTATCAAGCGCGTTGGAATTGTAACTTGCAACGGTAGCTCCCACGATCCAAACTGTCGCAAAAGCAAGTTTACTGCCTCACGCCCCATGTCTTTTGTAGGAACGTGTACGGTCGTAAGTGAGGGCGTAACAAATTCAGCAATATCCACGTCGTCGAACGATACAATTGCCACATCCTCAGGAATCCGCAACCCAGCCTCAGAGAGTGCGCGAATCACCCCAATTGCCATTGGATCACTTCCAACAAAGTAAGCGCTTGCTAAATTGCCACTTAAAACAACCCTCCTAGCCAGTTCATAGGCAGTGCTAGTGAACCAATCGCCTAAATGTACATGTTTCTCTTGGAAAATTCCTCGGGCTTGTAAGTATAATCGAAATGCTTCTAAACGCGGATCTACCCCATATTCCGCCGGCCCGCCAAAAAATCCAATTGCCTTGTGACCCAGTCCTATCAAGTGATCTAAAACTCCGAACGTAGATCTTGTGAAATCTACCACCACGGAATTAAATCTAGTTGGGTCTGGACATCGGTCCACAAACACAACTGGCTTTTGGATCTGCGGATTTTCTCGCAAGTAATTCGCAATCAACAAATTCTCACCAACAACAATGATGCCATCAGTTTCACTGAATGTTTCGTTCAGATTTAGTAAATCTGCCCAGTGAAGCGATACTGCACCAAACAACCCACGTGCACGACACTCATTCTCTATACCCCTACGAATGGAATAAAAGTATTGATCCGTTGCCTCCACCTTTTCATTCTTAAAAGCTACGATGCCGACCCGTTTGAGTGAAGGTTCCTTCCTGCTAACCCTAGGTCTTACGTACCCAACCTCTTCAACAGCTCGCATGATGCGAGCCTTGGTGCTCTCCGGTATGATCAGATCGGAGTGACCATTCAGGGCACGTGAAACTGTCGTTATGGAGACCTTTGCTAGGCGGGCGACATCCTTCAGCGTCGCCAATAATAGCCCCCCTAACTATCGATATAAATCTTACGCCGCACCCCCAATCTAGATTTTCAAACTAGTCTATTTCAGTGAATATATTCATGCTAATTTACTAAATTATATATGTCAATACCATTACATATTATCTGTAAAATTATTTGTTTGACCAGACATAAGGGTTTCCCAATAGTCGTTCTATGGATTACTCCCCCTATCGTCCTTCGGCCTAGTTGTGGTATGTCACGTTTGTGTTATATTTGTGAAACGCTTGTGTGGTAACATGCCCTTGTGGAAATCGATGGACGACTTTTGTTTTGTCCCTAAACGAAACTACATATCAAGAAGCACCACCTCGAATGCAGGTGGTGCTTCTTGATGTCATTTTCATAGTGGCTATCACGTCCTCATGACCACTTTTATACACCCATCCTCTTTGTTGTCAAAGAGATCGTATCCTTTTTGCGCATCTGCTAGTGACAACCTGTGCGTGATGATATCTGTTGGCGCAATGCCTGCCGCACATTTGCATTTACTGGGACGCCGCCTGAACGATTGCATAGCGCATCAATAAGGAATGGTGCTTTGCCAGTTGATATATGCGATATAACCCACCGCTGCCGCCGCGCTTTGCACAATTAAGAGCACTGCGAGCCCAATGGAAGATGCCTTTTCTTTTTTCCACAAATGAACGACCACTGGACCCGACAAAATCCACGCAGCAATCCCCGGAAGCATGAATACAGCCGTATTCATGTTCGTTCACCCTCTTTTGCGAAAAATGCCTCGCTGTCTTTGCATCATGATCTATGTATCATCCATGTGATCATCATGCACAAGGGACGCGGTCGATCAGGTGCCATATGGTGATCGCTGCTTGCCAAAGGCAGTCATTCGAAACATAAAGTGTACATCGATCTTGGCATTGCAAAACTTCTTTGTGTATTGAAATGCCTTCCAGTCCTGCTCCGTCAAAAACCACCATTTGAGAGAAGACAAGCCCAGCCCGAAAATATCGCCGTGAAATTCGGTCTGACAGCGCTTTATAAGCTCCTGCGCCTCATTTTCAAACTCTTTATCAAGCGCTCGTTCAAGAACACGAGTATAACGGGCGGTTTGCACATAATCGATTTTGGCGTTGCTGCCAATAAGTGCGCAGCGCAGCGGAACCCTGATGATAAAGTGTAGCCGGCCACGATCCAAGTGGCAAGAGATACGCGGAGGAAACGACTGTTCAACCGATACCGCATCGCTTGCCGCAGGTACGATCGGGTCCTGAATATTCTCCAAAAACCACCTGATCTGGTTCGTTAAAAGCAGATAGATTCGCACCTCTGCGCC
>DAHWJX010000086.1:0-7144 GCA_027343965.1 Caryophanales bacterium
AAAGAGTCCGCTCGACTTGCATGTATTAGGCACGCCGCCAGCGTTCGTCCTGAGCCAGGATCAAACTCTCAAGCATTGTACTTCGTCTTACACGTTGTCCTTCTCTATACGATGTTTAGTTTTCAAGGATCCACCGGGCTCACCTGCTCGCCCGTGTCGTCCGTCTCTCGCGGCGACAGGTATCAATATACCACCTCTTACTACCCAAAGTCAACCTAAAACTAGCAAGGAATTTTGTTACATTTATATTTGGTTGGAGTACGCTATGCACGAAAACGATGACAACCTAAATCGAGAGTGTTCATTAGTTCAGGATAACTGGGTGGGCATGGTGTACAAGCCGGATTTTATGGCGTAAAACATACCCACTGCCTCTCACCAGCCAATACGCCAGATAATCCAGCTTAGGTCACTCATCAGTACAGTGACCAACATAACCCTCGTAGCAGTAACCATACGACCTAATCAAGGCCACTCCTACTGTGAATCATCCTGGCGCAACCCAATTTAACCAAGTGGTTACTCCACTCAACACACATTCACCAGAAATCTCAGCTAATAGCATCTCACCGACGCCCGCACAATCTCACACCCATATCCTGACTCGACGTCAATGTGTCCTCATCATCCCAACAAAAAAGCGGTCACTCGCACAAACATGCGCACGACCGCCGACAAATATTCCCCAGATAGGACCCCTGCTCTAACCGTCAATATTCCTACACCCCAACCGGCTTTTGTCCCAAGGCAATCACCTGACCGCTTGAGGTAAACTCCCACGCACCATCGCTTTGCGAAAACTGCCGCAACGCCTCATCATATTGCTCTTCTGACATAATTCCCTGCTCGATCACCGTTTGGCGCGTATTTACAAAACGGCGCACAACAAACTGATGCGCAAAGTCATCTTTGCGTTGCAGTGAATGCTGGGATTGCATATAGATGTGAGCTTGAACACGAGTAAATCCTCCATTTTGCAAAATCACGGTAAGTTTTCGACCCATCTCGCGATCGCCACCGTACGATTCTTGCAATTTCGAGAACGCTTCATGCAACACCGTAAATCCCGGAGTAGGCGGGTAAATGATCGCAAGATTATCATCAACATCGATCAAGCATGCCACACCGCCCGGTTTCACCACACGATAGATTTCTGCAACCGCTGCCGCTGGATCTGCCAAATGTTGAAACAAAAACCGTCCGGCCACATAGTCAAAATAACCATCATCATATGGGAGTGCATAGATATCCGCCATTTGAAAGTACACATCACCAAGCATCGCATCCGAGTTCGTACGTCCTACTTGATCTGCTACCGTGCGCGCAACAGCAAGCTTGTCAGAGTCTGCGTCGACAGCGTAGATCTCGAGTTGCTGCGATGTTGCAAGGTCAAGCGCAAGCGCTCCGAACCCCGTGCCAAGATCAAGTACGCGAGCACCCTGAGGAATTTGTAGATAGGGATAGCACGCGCGTCGGCTGGCTCCCGTATACAGCGTTTGCTCCAGCAACCAGCGATCTTTAACATCCTGATGCGTATTCAAATACGCCTGGTACATCTGATCGACACGATCAAACCGCAAAAGCTGTGCCTCTTCGATCGTCGAACCCTCCTCGAAAACTCCATTTTAACGATGGGTTTATTGACCATCATCCATCAATTTCGTCTTTTTACCCAATTGCCACCGTAAGTAGGCATCGACAAATCCATCAAGATCCCCATCCGTCACCGCCTGTACATTGCCAGACTCATATCCCGTGCGATGATCCTTCACCATACTATACGGATGAAACACATAGGAGCGGATTTGACTTCCCCATCCGATATCCTTTTGTTCACCGCGCAGTTCCGCGAGATGCGCCTCTTGCTCTTCACGCTTTTTCTCGTAAAGTCGTGCCGCAAGGATCTTCATAGCAACCGCTCGGTTTTGAATTTGCGAACGTTCGCTTTGGCAAGTCACGACAATGCCCGTTGGTAGATGCGTGATTCGGACAGCCGAATCGGTCGTGTTAATATGCTGCCCACCAGCACCCGTTGACCGGTACGTATCCACCTTGAGATCTTCTGTGCGAATATCCACTTCGATATCCTCATCAATCTCAGGAACGACATCGACCGATGCAAACGATGTGTGCCTCCGACCTGAACTGTCAAAAGGAGAAATGCGAACGAGGCGATGCACGCCCTTCTCCGCCTTCATGTACCCATACGCATTGTACCCTTTAACCATCATGGTCACACTTTTGATGCCAGCTTCATCACCCGCTTGATAATCGAGCGTCTCAACTTTAAATCCGCGCCTCTCCGCCCAGCGCATATACATCCGGTGCAAAATCATCGTCCAGTCTTGCGACTCCGTTCCACCTGCACCAGGATGTAGTTCCACGATCGCATTGTTTTTGTCATAAGGACTATCGAGCAAAAGTTCCAGCTCAAAATTTTCAATCTCTTGTAAAAGGCCATCAGCTGCGTTATTCGCTTCCGCGAATAAATCATCATCGCCCTCTTCTTGCGCCAAGGTTAACGCGACACTCGCATCATCAAGACGCATCGAAAGTGATGAATAACGCTCAGCAAGCCCTTTTAGCCCATTAACCTCAGCCATCACTTTAGCAGCTAGGTCAGGCACATCCCAAAACGTCGGCATCGCCATTTGGCCTTCTAATTCAGCAATGCGAGCACTTTTGGCCGCAATGTCAAAGAGACCTCCCGATATCCGCCAAACGCTGGTCCATACTTTGCAATACCTGTCTCAATTCGCCGTACGTCTCTGCCACTTTCTTTTTCCTCCTCTTATATCGCCAAAAAACCGGGGCGGCACGCAGCCGACCCGGCTTCTATCTGTATCACGTCAACATCAACTCGACGTGAATAACGGAAGCGGTGTCTCGGGCGGTTGTTCTTGCATACTCACCTGTGACTTGAAAATGTAGGTCGCCACTTCCTCTTGAATGCTATGAATCATTTCTTCAAACATCTGAAATCCCTCTTGCTGGTATGCAGTTAAGGGGTCGATCTGTCCATACGCACGCAAGTGAATCCCTTGACGAAGCATCTCCATCGCATCGATATGATCCATCCACTTACCGTCAACGGTACGCAATAAAACGATGCGCTCTAACTCACGTAAAAATTCGCCAATCTCTTGCTCGCGGTTGTCGTACTCCACCGTGACTTGATCATAGAGAAATCGCTGCAATTCATCGCGTTCAAAGCGGCGTAGTTCATCGATCGTCACCCGCCCTGGCGTCAAGAATACATTTTCCCCATACGCAACAAGTCCTGGTAGATCCCAATCTTCTGGGATCTGATCCGCCGGGCAATACGTATGCAACATAAAGTCGACAAGATCATGTGCCATACCCGCCACCACGTCGCGCAAATGGTCTTGCTGCAAAATTTGCAAACGTTGCTTATAAATCACTTCACGTTGTTTGTTCATGACATCATCGTATTTCAACACATGTTTGCGGATGTCGTAATTGCTCGCTTCCACTTTACTTTGCGCCCGTTCAATCGCTTTTGTCACCATTTTATTCTCGATCGGTTGATCCTCTTCGATACCTAGCTTATCCATCAGGCCCATGATATTTTCTGAGCCAAACAACCGCATAAGATCATCCTGTAAAGAAAGATAAAATTGCGATGAGCCCGGATCCCCTTGCCGTCCTGCACGGCCACGAAGTTGGTTATCAATGCGGCGGCTTTCATGGCGCTCCGTACCAATGATATGCAGACCACCGAGATTGGATACCGATTCACTCAGGATAATATCTGTACCACGACCAGCCATGTTCGTCGCGATGGTCACCTGGTTCAATTCACCCGCATGACTGACAATTTCCGCCTCACGTTCATGATGTTTAGCGTTCAACACCTGGTGTTTAATGCCTTTACGCTTTAGCATGTCAGAAATCAATTCCGACTTTTCAATCGATGTCGTACCTACCAGAACAGGTTGACCCTTTTTGTGCCGTTCTTCAATCTCACGCACCGCCGCTTCAAACTTACCCTTGGTCGTCTTGTAGACAACATCCGAAAAGTCATGGCGTTGATTCGGTTTGTTCGATGGAATCGTCACGACATCCATGCCATAAATCTCAACAAGTTCTTGCTGCTCGGTTTTCGCCGTACCGGTCATACCGGATAACTTTTTGTACATACGAAAATAATTTTGCAAGGTTATCGTCGCCAGCGTCTTGGATTCATTTTGCACCTTGACGCCCTCTTTAGCTTCAATCGCCTGGTGCAATCCATCGCTATACCGTCGACCTTGCATCATACGACCTGTGAATTCGTCGACAATCACGACTTCTTCACCCATGATCACATAATCTTTATCACGATGCATCAAAGCATGCGCTTTTAATGCTTGAGTGATGTGGTGATTAATCGTAATCTGGCTTGGGTCAAATAAATTCTCTACACGAAAATACCGTTCGGCTTTATGAGCCCCCGAATCCGTGAGGTTAGCGCTACGCGCTTTTTCATCAAACTTATAATCCTCTTCTGTAAGCGAGCGAACAAAAAGATCAGCCATAAAGTACATATCCGTAGATTTCTCAGCAGGCCCTGAAATAATGAGAGGTGTACGCGCTTCATCGATCAAGATACTATCCACTTCATCAACAATCGCGTAATTCAACGGACGCTGTACCATCTCTTGTACAGACATGACCATGTTGTCACGCAGATAATCAAAACCAAATTCGTTGTTCGTACCATACGTCACATCGGCACGGTACGCTTCTTGCTTTTGCTCATGCGTCATATCGTGAACATTCAAGCCGACTGTGAGTCCCAAAAAGCGATGAACTTGTCCCATCCATTCCGCATCACGACGGGCTAAGTAATCATTGACCGTAATGACATGGACGCCCTTTCCTGAAATGGCGTTCAAGTACGCTGGAAGCGTTGCGACTAACGTCTTACCTTCACCAGTCTTCATCTCAGCGACACGACCTTGGTGAAGCACCATACCGCCTAACATCTGCACATCAAAATGACGCATGCCCAACACGCGTTTAGCGGCTTCACGAACGACCGCAAAAGCTTCTGGCAAGATCGCATCAAGCGATTCACCTTGCGCATGCCGTTCTTTGAATAGCCCCGTTTGACCGCGTAACTCTTCGTCAGACAAGCCCTCATAACGGGATTCCAATAATCGAATTTTATCGACAACTTTGAGTAAACGCTTTATCTCACGCTCGTTCCCGACCGCGACAACCTTTTTAACAAGCCCTAACAAGGGCGTCACTCCTCTCGATTCAACGCCGAGAAAGCACATCCTGAGTTATCATTTTACCTCTTTTCCGGCATAGACACAATAAAGAGGCGAACATTGTCCGCCTCAAGGTGCAAAGCAATATCTGTTCTTGTTACCAAGATTAATTGGAGAGATTGCGATTATACTCGTATTCACCGTTCGCAAGTCCCAACATCACGCCAAACGCGATCGTCAGCCACCAGTCCCCATGCACTGCATGCGCGAGAACCACACCTAAAATCGCAATAACAGCGGTCACAAGCATCGTGAGCAGCAGTGAAGCGCTTGCCAACATCTTACGCAAGTTCCAAAACAACAAGTGAACAACTTTCCATACCACGAGTAACAAGACAATCTGCAGTATCCACCAAATAACGGCCATTTGCGTCCCCCCAGACTTGCAGCGAGAGCCTACATTACTAGCCTATTCTCGCCGCTCGTCCGGGTTGCCTGCTTTACAAAGCCTTAACGCGATTGAATCAAGCCATACTGGCCATCTCTTCTTTTATAGATCACATTGACCTGTTCTGAATCCGAATTAGAGAAAACGAAAAAATCATGTCCGAGTAAATTCATTTGCAAAATCGCTTCATCAAGTGCCATCGGCTTCATCTCAAATTCCTTAACACGAACAACATGTTGAAGATCTTCTTCAACCAGGTGTGTCTTGCTATCCCTTAGTTTGCCTACATCATCTTTGGCACGATGCAGTGCTCTTTGATCGATCTTATGCTTAAACTTATCCAATCGTTTTTCTAATTTATCCATGACCAAATCGATCGATGCATACATATCACTCGATCGTTCTTCCGCACGAAGCATCACCGACGAAAGCGCGATCATCACTTCGACCGTATGGACATCTTTTACAACGGACATGGTGACTACCACATCAGTGCCAGCAGGATTGTCCAGATAACGTTCGATACGCCCTAACTTCTTTTCCACATACTGCTTCAAGGCAGGGGTTACATCTAGGTGATTTTCTCCACGAACGTGAATGTTCATCGTAGAACTCCTCCCTTCACTGTGGACAAATTATACCACAGTTTCGAATCAACGGCGTTAGCTAAAATATGCTATGGTTACGGTAGCTAGATACTTGTATATGTACATAAAGAGCACCCCTCTTCCAAGGAGAGAACTTCCCTTGTTCGATAATCACGTGGTCACGGATGAGCAGCATCGCTACATACAAAGATTGGCGTACCGCCTTATACGCTTTCGTAAAAGCGCCAGTATCGACAGCGATGATTTAGTGTCTGCAGCCGAGATGCGTTGGTGGCAGTATTGTATGCGCACTCCTGAACTAACCGATACGTCGTCGATCGATGCTTTATTTCGTCAACATATTAAATTTGCCATGCGCGATTTACTTCGCGATTCCACCCCAGTCAAAGTCACACGCACCTATAAGGCGCAACTGCAAGCCTATGACCAACCTTACACCGTGGAACTCGATCACGCCATTGACATCACCGCCGGTGAGGAGCATGTCGACACCGAACTTTGGATGGATGTCACCACCCTCATTACAAAACTTCCGGAAAAAGAACAAATCGTCCTGGCGCTATACCACACGGACGGCTACAGTTTTACGGAAATCGCCTATGCGCTCGATGTGTCGGTGTCAACGGTCACCCGCATGTATAAGCGGTCGATTGATTCCTTGAAAATAAATCTTGCACAAACGACAAATGCACGCAAAAAATGACGAAAGATGTCCGTAGTTGTATGTGAGGGGGTAAGGACGATGCAGCCATCATCCATAGATCCGCTTAAGAGCATGTCTCCAATCGCACCGATCGGAGGCAGCCGGGAATCTAGCAACGAGACAAACACCGAACGTGTATCGAGTAAACCAAATGCTACGACTCGCA
>DAHWJX010000112.1:0-29775 GCA_027343965.1 Caryophanales bacterium
TTTGAGCTCGCTGGCGTGTCTGAAGAGATTGCCCGTGAAGCACTGCGGTTGGCTGCTCATAAGCTCCCGATTCGCACCAAATTTGTGGTACGAGGAGAAGTAGGAGGTGGGTCTGATGAAAGCTAAAGACCTGCGTGTAAAGACCGACTCAGAGATTTTGGAAGAGATCGGTTCACTCAAAGGTGAACTGTTTAACCTGCGCTTCCAATTGGCCACCGGTCAACTGGAAAATCCGATGCGGATCCGCGAGATTCGCAAAGCGATCGCCAGAGCGCGCACCATTTTGCGCGAACGCGAACTCGGCATCGGTTGATAACGATCGGAAGGAGGCAGAGGCGATGGGTGAAGTACGCAATGATCGCAAGGTGCGAGTTGGCACTGTGGTAAGCGACAAAATGGAAAAAACAATCGTGGTTGCTGTCGAAACAACGATTCGGCACCCGCTGTATGGCAAACGCGTGAAGCGAAGCAAGAAATTTAAAGTGCATGATGAAGCCAATGAAGCGAAATTGGGCGACGTCGTGCGCATCATGGAGACCCGGCCGATTAGCAAGGATAAGAATTGGCGCTTGGTGGAAATCGTTGAAAAGGCGGAAATTCTGTAATCCACCTGAGGTACGGGTATTGGAAGGGAGGACAAGAGCGTGATTCAACCACAAACCCGACTGGTTGTAGCCGACAACTCTGGTGCCAAAGAGATTATGTGCTTTCGTGTACTGGGCGGCTCGAACCGACGCACAGCCAATATTGGCGATGTGATTGTGGCATCTGTTAAAAGTGCAACACCAGGTGGCGTTGTCAAGAAAGGCGACGTTGTGAAAGCTGTTGTTGTTCGTACACGCCGCGGCGTACGCCGTACAGACGGATCGTACATCCGCTTTGATGAGAATGCAGCGGTTATCATTCGTGAAGATAAAAGCCCGCGGGGAACCCGGATTTTTGGCCCGGTGGCTCGTGAGCTGCGTGACCGCGACTTCATGAAAATCGTGTCACTCGCGCCTGAAGTTCTGTAAGGGAAACGTGTGGATAAGGAGGGCTGTTCATGGCGCAAGCAGGTTGCAAGATCAAGAAGGGCGATCATGTTATCGTAACGACTGGCAAGGATCGTGATAAAAAAGGCGTCGTTCTTGCTGTGTTCCCGAAAAAGCAACGCGTGCTCGTCGAAGGTGTCAACATGATCAAACGGCATACCAAGCCGAGCATGAGTAACCCTGAAGGCGGTATTGTCGAACGTGAAGCACTTTTGCACATTTCCAATGTTGCGATTGTGGATCCAAAAACCGGCGGACCGACACGGATCGGTTACAAATTCTTAGCTGATGGAACGAAGGTTCGTGTTGCAAAAAAATCTGGCGAAGTGCTCGATAAGTAACCAGGTCGAAAAGAGGTGTAAGCAGTGGCCAGACTTCGTGAGAAGTATCAGGGGCAAGTTGTACCAAGCCTGATGAAGAAGTTTTCCTATCACAGTGTGATGCAAGTGCCGCGCATTGAGAAAGTCGTCATCAATATGGGTGTCGGGGAAGCTGCGCAAAACGAGAAAGTGCTCGATAATGCGCTGACTGATTTGACGGCTATCGCGGGACAAAAACCCGTGGTAACGCGGGCGAAAAACTCCATCGCGGGGTTTAAGATTCGCCAAGGGCAAAAAATCGGCGCAAAAGTAACGTTGCGCGGTGAACGGATGTTCTTTTTCCTTGATAAATTGTTCAACATTGCACTTCCGCGTGTTCGCGACTTTCGCGGCGTATCATCCAAAGCGTTTGACGGTCGGGGAAACTATACGCTCGGTTTGCGTGAACAGTTGATCTTTCCGGAAATTGACTACGACAAAATCGACAAAGTGCGTGGTATGGACGTCGTCATCGTCACGACGGCCAAAACCGATGAAGAAGCTCGGGAGCTTTTGGCTGAACTCGGCATGCCCTTTCGTCAATCCTAAGTAAAAGGAGGTACTGTCGTGGCAAAGAAGTCCATGATTGTAAAAGCATCACGGGCGCCAAAGTTTAGTACACAGGCGTATACCCGTTGCAAGCGTTGCGGGAGGCCGCATTCGGTACTGCGCAAGTTCGGAATCTGCCGGATTTGCTTTCGTGAATTGGCACATCTGGGGCAGTTGCCAGGTGTAAAGAAAGCTAGCTGGTAAGGGCGAAGGAAGGAGGTTGGTTCGCAATGGCAATGACGGATCCAATCGCGGATATGCTGACACGGATTCGCAACAGCAATATGGTTGGCCATGAGAAAGTAGATATCCCGGGTTCCAATATAAAACGGGCAATCGCAGAAATTCTTAAGGCTGAGGGCTATATTCGGGATGCGGAATTTATTCCGGACAACAAACAAGGAACCATTCGCGTTCATCTTAAATACGGTCAAAACAACCAACGCATTATTACGGGCCTAAAGCGGATCAGCAAACCAGGTTTGCGGGTCTACGCAGCATCCGATGAGTTGCCGCGCGTGCTTGGGGGCCTTGGCATCGCGATCGTTTCGACATCGCGAGGGCTCATGACAGATCGCCAAGCAAGGCAAAGCAATGTTGGCGGCGAAGTGCTCTGCTACGTGTGGTAAGCACAAGCCAGAATTGAGGGAGGTGTAGACGTGTCCCGTATTGGAAGAAAGCCCATCACGATTCCATCAGGAGTCGATGTGTCGCTAGTTGACAATGTGATTACAGTAAAAGGCCCGAAAGGTGCCTTAACGCGAGAATTGCACCGGGATATGGTAGTCCGTACGGAAGGAACAGATATGGTTGTTGAACGCCCTTCCGATTCCAAGTTGCACAGAAGCCTGCATGGCACCACCCGCAGTATGGTGGCCAACATGGTTGAAGGTGTAACGAACGGATATCAAAAGGTTCTTGATCTCGTTGGTGTTGGATACAGAGCGACAAAAGCTGGTAGCAACGTAACGCTCGCATTAGGATTTTCACATCCTGTCGAGATCGTTCCTGATGCTGGTTTGGAACTCGACGTTCCTACCAACACGCGGATTATCATTAAAGGTATCGATAAGGAACAAGTGGGAACTTTTGCAGCGAAGATTCGTGACATTCGTAAACCGGAACCTTACAAAGGTAAAGGAATTCGCTATGAAAACGAAATTGTTCGCCGTAAGGTTGGTAAGACTGGTAAGAAATAAACAGGCAAGGAAGTGGGACTGTGATTAGCAAAGGCGATAAGGAAGCTTCTCGCGCGCGTAGGCACGGCCGTATCCGCAAACGCCTGTCTGGCACTTCGGCGCGTCCACGTCTGAATGTGTTTCGCTCTGGCAAACACATCTATGCGCAAATTATCGATGATACCACATCACGTACGGTTGTTTCTGCCTCTACGGTAGACAAAGACCTTCGCGAAACTGTGGCCCACGGTAATACGATGGAAGCAGCAACGGCCGTCGGCAAGTTGGTTGCTGAACGTGCCCAAGCTGTCGGCGTTTCAGCGGTGGTTTTTGACCGCGGCGGTTATCTCTATCATGGACGTATCCAAGCGTTAGCAGATGCAGCGCGTGAAGCAGGACTTGAGTTTTAGTTTGACGTGTGAAGGAGGGAAAGAAAACAGTGCGTGTTGACCCAACACATCTCGATCTGTCGGAAAGAGTCGTAGCTATCAATCGCGTGGCGAAAGTCGTTAAAGGCGGTCGTCGTTTCAGCTTTAGTGCTTTGGTTGTCGTAGGAGACGGTCAAGGCCATGTAGGAGCAGGATTGGGTAAAGCTTCTGAAGTTCAAGAAGCTGTTCGTAAAGGCGTCGCTGACGCCAAGAAGAATTTGATTACCGTTCCGATGCGGGCAACCACCGTCCCCCATGAAGTTCTTGGACGTTTTGGTGCAGGACGGGTGCTTATCAAACCCGCGCGTGAAGGTACTGGAGTTATCGCAGGTGGCCCAGTCCGTGCCGTTCTTGAATTGGCCGGTATCAAGGACATTGTGACGAAGTCATTAGGCTCGTCAAATGCCATCAACATGGTTCATGCAACGCTCAACGGTCTGGAACAATTGAAACGCCCTGAAGACGTTGCAAAACTTCGCGGCAAAACCGTCGCCGAACTTCGCGGCTAGGAGGTCGTAACATAGTGAAACAGGTGCAAATCACCTTGGTGCGCAGCCTCATAGGTCGCACAGAGTCGCAACGTGCCACAATTCTCTCTCTTGGGCTTCGCAAGATTCGCCAATCGGTTGTTCGCGAAGATTCCCCGTCAGTGCGTGGCATGATAGCTAAAGTCAGTCACATGGTTGAATGTAAAGAAATCGAAGCGTAAGCGGTCTGGAGGGATATTGGGATGAACTTGCACGAATTATCGCCCGCCCCCGGTTCGCGCCACAGTAAAAAGCGACTTGGCCGAGGTATAGGGTCTGGCATGGGCAAGACTTCGACACGCGGAAGCAAAGGGCAATGGGCTCGTTCCGGTGGTGGTGTGCGTCCGGGTTTTGAAGGTGGACAAATGCCTCTGTTCCGTCGTCTGCCTAAGCGCGGATTTAGCAATGAGCCGTTTAAAAAAGAGTACAATATCGTCAACTTAGCACAATTGGAACGTTTTGCAGCCGGCACGGTTGTTACACCTGATCTGCTGAAGGAAAACCGCATTGTGCGCAACATGAAGGATGGCATCAAGATTCTTGGCGAGGGAGATCTTCACGTCGCATTAACTGTTCGTGCTCATGCATTTTCGGGCACGGCGGCTGAAAAAATCGCGGCCGCAGGCGGCAGTGTCGAGGTGATTTGATGCTTCGCACGCTACGTGGTGCCTGGAGAGCTAAAGACTTGCGTAAACGATTGTTGTTTACGCTCATGGTTTTGGCTGTGTACAGGATCGGCGTCGTGATTCCGGTTCCCGGAGTCAATGCATCTCTTCTTCAAGGTTTGGCGGCAAAAAATGCGTTAGTTGGTATGCTCAATACGTTTTCAGGCGGTGCTCTCAATCGATTCTCCATTTTGTCGATGAGCATTTACCCTTACGTGACGGCCTCCATCATCGTGCAATTGCTGTCCATGGGTGTTATCAGGCAATGGGAAGACTGGTCTAAAGAAGGGGAGACGGGTCGAGCGAAGTTAACGCAGTGGACGCGGTATCTGACCGTGATTTTGGGTCTTGTCCAATCTGCGGCATTGACCTTCTCGTTTAGTCGACAACTCGGGCCGGGTTTTATCAATGATCCTTCGATCTGGACGTATCTTGTGATTGGTCTTACACTGACAGCTGGGACCACCTTTTTGATGTGGCTGGGCGAGCAGATTACGGACAAAGGCATCGGCAACGGTGTTTCGGTGATTATCTTTCTGAGCATTTTGTCTCAGTTGGAACAAATCATTCTAGTTGTCTATTCAAATGTCTTTCAGGCCCACCCGGACCAGTTGCTTTTGAATATCGTTAAAGTGGTGATTCTGCTGGCTGCCATGCTGGCGATGGTTGTGTTTATCATCTACGTACAACAAGGCGTTCGACGTATTCCTGTGCAATACACACAGCGACAAGTCGGCAACACGATGTATGGTGGACAAAGTACACACATCCCGTTTAAAGTGAATGCAGCAGGTATGATTCCTGTGATTTTTGCTACATCTGTGTTGTTTATTCCGACGATTATCGGGCAATTCTTTCATGGTAATCGCTTGGCGGATTGGGCGATGACAACCTTTAGCCCATCGTCTTGGACCTATGCTGCGATAGAGTTTGTGTTGATCGTATTGTTCACGTACTTTTATACGTTCGTTCAACTCAATCCGTCGCAATTGGCGGAACAGATGCAAAAGAATGCTGGATATGTGCCTGGCATTCGACCCGGCAAGCCGACAGAGAATTACTTCATATGGTTAATGAATCGGTTGTCTCTTGTCGGTGGCTTATTTCTAGCCGTTGTTGCGGTTTTGCCCTTGGCGTTTGTCTGGATGACTGGCTTGTCAGGTATGTCATATTATTTTAGTGGTACATCCCTTTTGATTGTTATTGGTGTCGCTTTAGATACCATGCGTCAATTGGAAGGTCAAAGGCTGCAGCGGAGTTACAAAGGTTTTATTCGCTGATTGACCTTTTGAAGAAAGGTCGTGTGGTGCATGCAGATCGTCTTTCTGGGCCTTCCTGGCGCAGGCAAGGGAACGCAGGCTGTTTCCATTACAGAGGACTTTGGTGTTCCACATATCGCAACAGGAGACATGTTTCGGGCTGCTATGGCGGCTGACTCGCCACTCGGACAAGAGGTTCGACAGTACCTTGTTAAAGGACTTCTTGTGCCGGACGAGTTAACCATCCAGGTCGTTCGTGACAGGTTACAGCAGGCCGACACGAAGAATGGATTTCTGTTAGATGGCTTTCCGAGAACCGAGCCACAGGCGGTCGCTCTCGAAGAGATGTTGCGCGAGATTGGCAAACCAGTCACGCACGTGTTGTACTTGCAGGTACCGCGAGAGGACTTGCTGCAACGGTTAACTGGTCGTGTAGTGTGTTCATCATGTGGAGCATCTTACCATGTGACATTGAACCCTCCGGCGCATGAAGGAATTTGTGACCGTTGCAAGGCGGAACTGATCGTTCGCAAGGACGATACACCAGAAGCGGTGGCCGTTCGTCTAGCGGAAAACTTTGAGCGAACAGAAGCGCTGGCCAAGTTCTATGAACAGCGCGGATTGTTGCGCACGATTGATGGAACACAATCGATCGGACACGTGTATGACGCCATTTCAAACGCACTACAGGAGGCGCAAGCGTGATTACGATCAAGTCGAAGCACGAACTCGAGATCATGCGGGAGGCGGGCCGGATTGTCGCGATGGTGCACGATGAAATGAAGCGTGTGATCCGTCCGGGCGTGACGACTGGGCAGCTTGACACCATTGCTGAGAATATCATTCGCAAAGCAGGAGCAACGCCTTCTTTCAAAGGCTATAACGATTTTCCTGCGTCGATTTGCACGTCGGTGAACGAGCAGCTGGTTCATGGGATACCTAGTGATCGCGTTCTATCTGACGGGGATATCATCTCGGTCGATGTGGGCGCGTATTACAAAGGGTATCATGGTGATTCGGCGTGGACGTATCCCGTGGGTACGATCAGCGCACAGGCTGTTGACCTACTTGCTGTGACACAGGAATCGTTATTTCAAGGTATCCGCGAAGCTAAACCAGGAAATCGGCTGTCAGACATTTCTCATGCCGTTCAGGTCTATGCAGAGTCGAAAGGTTACTCGATCGTGCGCGATTATGTTGGACACGGCATCGGACGGGATATGCACGAAGCACCGCAGGTTCCGAACTATGGTCCGCCCAATCGTGGAATTCGCCTGCGAGAAGGTATGGCTATTGCGATTGAACCTATGGTCAATGTCGGGAGCTATGATGTGGTGACGCTGTCGGACAATTGGACGGTTATTACGAAAGATGGTTTGCTATGTGCCCATTTTGAGCATACAGTGGCCATTACAGAAGACGGTCCAGTACTCATGACAGTGCTTTAATCGTGTGTACAAAGAAGGAGGTGCTCTATGGCGAAGGATGATGTCATTGAAGTTGAAGGCAAGGTGATTGAGCCGCTGCCAAACGCCATGTTTCGTGTAGAACTTGAAAATGGTCACAAGATATTGGCTCATGTTTCTGGGAAGATTCGCATGAATTACATCAAGATCCTGCCGGGTGACCGGGTGACAGTGGAATTGTCGCCGTATGACTTATCACGGGGAAGAATTACCTACCGGTATAAGTAGTCGGCGGATCATTCAAGGAGGTGGAAACCGTGAAGGTACGTCCATCGGTGAAGCCCATTTGTGAAAAGTGTAAAGTAATTCGCCGCAAGGGGATCGTCATGGTGATTTGCGAAAATCCGAAACACAAACAACGACAAGGTTGAGTCATCAACCGATTATGGTAGGAGGTGCACCGTATGGCTCGTATCGCAGGCGTTGACTTGCCTCGCGACAAGCGAATCGAGATTGGTTTGACCTACATCTTTGGTATCGGTCGACCAACTTCAAATGCAATTTTGAAAACGGCGGGAATCAATCCCGACAAACGGGTTAATGAACTCACCGAAGAAGAAGTGCAAAAGCTTCGCGATGCCATCGATGGTTCGTATAAAGTCGAAGGCGACTTACGTCGTGAAATTGCCCTGAATATTAAACGTTTGATTGAGATTGGCTCATATCGCGGCGTTCGTCATAGAAAAGGACTTCCTGTTCGCGGACAACGTTCAAAAACCAATGCTCGTACACGCAAAGGACCGCGTCGTACTGTGGCTGGTAAGAAGAAGTAAGGAGGGACTGTTAGTTGGCAACGAAAGTGAAACGCAAGGGCACAGCATCGTCGTCTCGGCCGAAGCGTCGTGATCGTAAAAACGTTGAATCCGGCGTAGCCCATATTCGTTCGACGTTCAACAACACCATCGTGACCATTACCGATCCGACTGGTGCAGCGATCAGTTGGGCTAGTTCCGGCGCATTGGGTTTTAAAGGGTCCCGTAAAAGCACCCCGTTTGCTGCTCAGATGGCTGCGGAATCCGCTGCTAAGACAGCTATGGAACACGGCATGAAGATCGTTGAAGTCAATGTCAAAGGCCCTGGTGCCGGACGTGAAGCAGCCATTCGTTCCTTACAAGCTGCTGGACTCGAAGTTTCTATGATTAAAGATGTAACCCCCATTCCGCACAACGGTTGCCGCCCGCCAAAACGGCGTCGTGTGTAATTGTGCTGTTAAAAAGTATCTTGCAAGGTCTGTATAGGATACGGAACTTGCATAAATCTACCAGGAGGTGTCCATACTAGAATGGCAAGATATACGGACCCTGTATGCCGGCTTTGCCGCCGCGAAGGCGTCAAGCTATACCTGAAAGGGGAACGCTGCTACACCGACAAGTGTGCTATTGATCGCCGTGGCTATGCGCCAGGTCAACATGGCCAAGGACGCAGCAAACGTGCGAGTGAGTATGGCATGCAACTGCGTGAAAAGCAGAAGGCTCGGCGTATTTACGGCGTCCTTGAACGGCAATTTGAAGCCTACTATGAAGAAGCCGCCCGTCGAAAAGGCATTACGGGCGACACCTTGTTACAAATTTTGGAATCTCGCTTAGACAACGTCGTCTATCGCTTGGGCTTCGCAGGGTCACGCCCTGAAGCTCGGCAATTGGTCAAACACGGTCACTTTGCAGTGAATGGACGCCGTGTGGATATTCCATCGTACCTTGTGCGTGTTAATGACGTGATCACCGTTCGGGAAAAAAGTGTATCTTCACCGAAATTCAAAGAAATATTGGAAGCAGCTGAAGGTAAAACAGTAGTATCATGGCTTTCGCGTGACCTCGAAAACCGGTCAGGAACGGTTCTACGCGTCCCCGTGCGCGAAGAAATTGACTCGCCAGTGGCGGAGCAACTGATCATCGAGTATTACTCACGTTAAGGCGCAGTCAATGAAGCAGGATGTTCCTGCATTCGTACAAGAATGTGCGGTGGCATTGCCCTGAAGGAGGGGTATGTGGATGATCGAGCTGGAAAGGCCACGGATCGAGACAGAGACAATCAGCGAAGACGGCAAGTACGGGAAGTTTGTTGTTGAACCGTTAGAGCGGGGCTACGGCACGACACTCGGAAACTCTTTGCGCAGGATCCTGCTTTCTTCTTTGCCGGGAGCTGCGGCAACGTCCGTGAAGATCGAGGGAGTTTTGCATGAATTCTCGACGATTCCTGGTGTGGTGGAGGACACAACGGAATTTATTTTGAACGTCAAGCGATTGGCGCTTAAAATCCATTCTGATGAGGTGAAACGTCTCATCCTTGACGTGGACACGGAAGGTGTTATCACGGCTGGTGATATTCGTGGCGATTCGGATGTTGACATCATGAATCCCGAATTACACTTGGCAACACTGGCATCAGGTGCACGGATGTATGTTGAAATTACAGCGAAAAACGGCAAAGGTTATGTGCCGGCCCATCTCAATAAAGGAGAAGAACAGGAGATTGGTGTTTTGCCGATCGATTCTATCTTCTCGCCAATCTATCGTGTCAATTATCAAGTGGAAAATACCCGCGTTGGGCAGATCACAGACTATGATCGATTGATTCTTGAGGTTTGGACGGACGGAAGTTTTCGTCCGGAAGAAGCTGTAAGTATGGCTTCGCAGATTTTGGTCGAACATTTGCATCTCTTCATGGAATTGACAGACCACGTTGATAGTTTTGAAATTGCTATGGATAAGGGCGACGAAAAGAAAGACAAGGTCCTCGAAATGACGATTGAAGAACTTGATCTCTCTGTGCGTTCGTATAACTGTCTTAAACGTGCGGGTATCAATTCGGTGCAAGAGTTGTGCTCAAGAACCGAAGAAGAAATGATGAAGGTCCGAAATTTAGGTCGGAAGTCTCTTGAAGAAGTAGTGGAAAAATTGGAACGTCTTGGACTTGATCTGCGTCAAGAAGACTGAAGCAGGGGCTTTCAAGATGGTTAGAAGGAGGATCCTGAAGTGGGTTACCGTAAATTGAACCGACGTACGGGAAACCGTGAGGCGTTGTTTCGTTCACTCGTCACGGACCTGTTCACCTACGAGCTAATCCGTACAACGGAAGCAAAGGCGAAAGAATTGCGTAAAGTAGCCGACAAGCTCATTACGCTCGCCAAGCGCGGCGACTTGCATGCCCGTCGTTTAGCGGCCGCTAAAATGCGTCCAGAAATGGCGAATGCCGAGCAAATGGTATTGCAAAAGCTATTCTCGGAAATTGGTCCTAAATACAAGGATCGTCAAGGTGGTTACACGCGCATCTTAAAAATGGGTCCTAGGCGCGGTGATGCAGCCGAAATGGTGATCATCGAACTAGTCGAGTAAGATCACCCTGGATGTCTAAGCTACGCATTGACTTAGCTTATGATGGTACGGACTTTCATGGATTTCAAAAGCAGCAGGGATTGCGTACTGTTCAAGGTGAGCTTGAGGCTGCATTACAAGACATTCTTGGCTGTCCGATTGAAGTAAAAGGTGCAAGCAGAACGGATGCGGGTGTACATGCGCGCATGCAAGTGGTTGATGTACCGCTTGAAGCCAAGCGTCATCTCCCATTTGACAAGTGGCTGTATGTTCTTCGCAGGAGATTGCCCACGGACTTGGTAGCAAACCGCGTGTCGCTGACGTCCGATGCATTTCATGCTAGACATACGGTGAATTGGAAGATGTACCGATATGCGATTGACACATCTCCTGTGCCGGATGTATTTTTGGCTAGGTATGCGACGCACCAACCGTTTCATTTTGATCTTGATGCCATGCGGCGTGCGGCTGCGCCGCTTCTTGGCGAGCATGACTTTACCAGCTTTTGCGCCAAACGTGCGCAGCAAATTTCAAAAGTGCGTACCATACATGCGATAGAGGTGTATAAAGAGCACTCGATTTTGTGGATCGAAGTGAAGGGAAATGCCTTTTTGCAACATATGGTTCGCATCTTAGTTGGTACACTCGCACAAGTGGGTAGAGGCCGTCTGCAGGAAGATCGCGTAAAGGAAATTCTTGAAGCTCGTAATCGGTGCCTAGCAGGTCCTACGGCACCGGCGCATGGGTTGTGCTTATGGCATATCGAGTATCCTACAGATTATGCTACCTTGACGCAAAACGAATAGCTACGATACAGTAAGGAGGAAAACCGATGCGTACAACATACATGGCGAAGCCGGGTGCGGTAGAACGTAAATGGTATGTCATCGATGCAACAGGTCTGCGAGTCGGCCGTTTAGCGACTGAGATTGCCGTCTTGTTGCGTGGAAAACACAAACCTGAATTCACCCCGCATGTGGATGTAGGGGACTTTGTAGTTGTCATCAACGCTGACAAAGTTGTCTTCACCGGAAAAAAATTGCATGACAAAATGTATTATCGCCATTCAGGCTATCCAGGTGGCTTAAAAACTACATCTGCGGCACAAATGCTTGAGAAACATCCTGAGCGTGTGATGGAGATGGCTGTTAAAGGCATGCTTCCGCACAATAGCCTTGGTGCTGATCAATACCGTAAGTTGAAAGTGTATGCTGGACCTAATCATCCGCATGCCGCTCAGCAACCGACTGCATGGACGATTGCAGAGTAATTTCTAGGAAAGGACGGTGAATACGTTGGCTCAAATGCAAGTTATGGCAACAGGTCGTCGCAAAACGTCCGTTGCTCGAGTTCGTCTTTTGCCAGGCGATGGTCAAATTACGATCAATCGCCGCGCTATGGATGATTACTTCGGTTTAGAAACCTTGAAACTGATCGTTAAGCAACCTTTGCTCGTAGTCGAGCTCTTAGGTCGCTATGATATCGTAGCTAACGTTCAAGGTGGCGGTATTTCGGGGCAAGCAGGTGCGATCCGTCATGGAATCGCCCGCGCTTTGATCAAACTTGATCCTGATCTGCGTCCGTCGTTAAAGAAAGAGGGCTTTTTGACTCGCGACGCTCGCATGAAAGAACGGAAGAAGTATGGTTTGAAAGCTGCACGTCGTGCACCGCAATTCTCTAAACGTTAAAAATCATTATTATACCATGAACGTAACATGTCGACAGGCACTCCTATACAACAGGGGTGCCTGTTTCCATGGTACAATCATGTTGTATTGATTTTCTTTGTTGAGGAGTTAGGAGGAATAGTTCGTGTCATCAAAAATTGTGACCAGAGAAGCGGTTTTAGAGGCTTTGCGAGTGGTAGAAGATCCTGATGTGCATCGCAGTATCGTTGAGATGGAAATGGTAAAAACCATCGAGATTTCAGATGGCCACGTATTTGTTGAGATCAATCTAACAATTGCAGGATGTCCCCTGCGCACGCGCATCGAAAGGGAAGTCCAAGAAGCATTGAAACGAGTGCCTGGCATTAGCGACGTCGAAGTGGCTATTGGAACGATGACGGATGAAGAGCGCCAACGTTTCGCCGGTAAATTGCGTGGCAAAGATGAACCGAGCCAAACATCACCGTTACTAAGTCCTGACACAACGACCCAGTTTGTCGCGGTGGCAAGTGGTAAAGGTGGTGTGGGCAAATCCACAGTGACGGCAAACCTTGCCGTTGCGTTAGCCAATCTCGGTTACCGTGTCGGCGTGATCGACGCCGACATCTATGGCTTTTCATTGCCGAATATTTTCGGTGTAGCGGATACTAAACCGGCCATCGTTGAGAATCTTATTATGCCTGTGCAAACGCACGGAATTAACCTAGTCAGTATGCATTTTTTTGTACCAGAAAATCGGCCTGTCATCTGGCGTGGCCCTATGCTCGGCAAAATGTTGCGCAACTTTTTCCAAGAGGTGCATTGGGCCGACATTGATGTCATGCTCCTTGATCTACCGCCTGGCACTGGCGACGTAGCCCTCGATGTTCATCAAATGCTCCCTAAGAGTAAAGAGCTGATCGTGACAACGCCACAGGAAAATGCGGCAGATGTGGCCGTTCGAGCCGGTCTCATGGCGCTTCAAACGAATCATGAAGTCCTCGGTGTCATTGAAAATATGGCATTTTTCCAATGTGATCATTGCAGCGAACGCACATATCTTTTTGGCAAGGGCGGTGGAGAACGGGTCGCAGAGGAACTTGCAACGATGTTGATGGGGCAAATTCCCGTTGGAACATCGATGGAAGGAACGCAAGGCTTATTTGCTACAAACTCTGTGCAGGGAGAAGCATTTGCGATCCTTGCGCAAGAACTTGCACAATCTATTGACTTAAAGGAACTAAGCGCAAAGCACTAAGCTGATTCTGCACGGCCTGCCCAACGTGAGGACACGTAGGCAGGCTTTTTTTGTTTATTTTATAGATTAATCACTTGCCTAGCGAAACATCATTCCGTATAATGCAAGTGCATGCTTACGCAAGTGATAACTTACATGCAAGTCTTAGGGGGTGGATGCGATGGGCGAGGAAACGCATCCAGGCACTGAGACGCAAACGCACCAACGCATCATTGTGGCTGCTTTGGACGAGTTTACCCAAAGTGGTTATAAAGGATGCAGCACGCGCGCTATCGCTGAGCGGGCGGGCGTTAATGAGGTGACGCTGTTTCGACACTTTGGCAATAAGCTAGAGCTTTTACGAGCGGCTGTAGAATATTCTGTTGGACAAATGCGTACACCGACAGATATCGCTTCGTATTTTGAGCTCTCGTTTAGAGATGGACTTACGAAGCTGATCACAGATTACCTTCTTCAGCTAAGCAGTCAAAGTGACATTCTCATGCTTGGATTTTCGGAGTCGTTTTCCCATCCAGAACTGGCCGACGTCTTAAAACGGTTGATCTGGCAGTTCCGGAGGGCATTGGTTCAGTACTTTGAAGGGCAGTATGCGCAAGGGAAAATGAAAGAGGCTGATTTTCCCGTTCTCGCGCACATGCTGTTAATCACAATTCACTCGACGCCAAGCGTTCACAAACGTGCACCGGAGGATGTTAAAAAACATCTGACGGATGAACGGGTGGTTAAAACGCTTGTGGACACCGTGAGCTTGGCGTACAGTCTCGATGAGAGATAAGGGAGGGCAAGAGTCATGGCAAACGCACGTACCGTCAGTATCACCACCATTCTCGTCGTGGCTGTCTTAGCTGCGATTGCTGGAGGCGGATGGTACATTTACCAACAACAAAATTATGTTACCACAGACAATGCCTCTATCCAGTCGACGATGATTCCGATAACGGCGACCGCAGATGGTACATTAACCAATTGGGTGGCTCCAACGGGGTCCACGGTGCAAAGGGGAAGCTCACTTGGTGAAGTGCATGGGCTCTTAAACAACACCGCCATTCCCGCCCCGGCGACAGGAACCATCGTGCAAAATAACGCTGTTGATCACGAAGTCGTGGTTCCCGGTGAACCGATTGGTTACATCGTGAATCTAAGCAACATACAAGTCGTGGCCAATGTTGATGAAGGGGAAATTAGTAACGTCGCCGTTGGCAAAACCGTGGACATCACCGTCGATGCGTACCCGGGTACACAGTTCACCGGAACGGTTTCGCAAATTGGCAGTGCTTCAACGATGATTACAGAAGGACTTCCTAATACGACTTTAAGTAATAACTTTCAAAAAACAACGCAACGTATTCCGGTTTATATCGCGTTAGACGGAACCGAAGGTAAACAACTGATGCCAGGTATGTCAGTGGAAGTCTCGATTCATAGAAATTGATCGAAAGATTTTGAGGAATGGAGTGAGGGAGAGTGTCCGGTAATAACATTGTTCGGGTCATTATCATTCAGATCGTGACCATCGTCGTTCTCGCCGCCCTGCTCTTTGGCGGATATATCTACTACACGAATTCCATCAACTATGTCACATCACAAGACGCGCAAGTCACAGGCAAGATCATTCCAGTGACCGTACAGTATGCGGGACGACTGTCATCATGGAACGCCGCCGTCAATAGCACGGTGAATGCAGGCGATATGCTTGGAGCACAGTCTAACTCTTCCGTACTGGCGATGAATGCCGGGTTGAATTCCTTAGTTCATTCCAGCAAGTCGTTAGCCAATAGAGTGTTGACCTCAGAAAATATCACATCGCCCATTACAGGTACAGTCATCCAAAACAACGCCAATGTCGGACAAATCGTCCAGCCTGGTCAGATCTTGGCTCAAGTCGTAAATTTAAACGAACTTTACGTTACAGCAAACGTCCCAGAGACAGAGATTCGGCATGTGACTGTGGGCCAAAATGTCGATATCACGATTGATGGAGTTCCCAACAACACATTTAAAGGAACAGTCGAACGCATTGGTGATACGACGCAATCGATGTTTTCTGTTGTACCTAATGTGACGATGGCATCGGGTTCCTATACGAAAGTCATGCAACGCATTCCTGTGGAGATCAGTCTCGGTAGCTATTCTGGTAAACCGTTGCTACCAGGTATGAGCGCTGCTGTGACGATTCATGTGAATAACAACTGATCGTTAGACAGAGCACGGAAAGGAGGGGCACGTATCGTGTCTTTTAAAGAGCGATTTGGAATGAGTCCTGTTGCGCTGATCAGTGTTGTTCTTGGTGTATTTATGGCGATCCTTGACAATACGGTTGTCAATGTGGCCATCCCTAAGATGATGTCTGTTTTTGCCGCCTCACAAAATGAGATCCAGTGGGTCGTCACGGCCTATATGCTAGTCACGGGCATGCTGACACCTGTTAGCGGCTATCTAGGTGATCGCTTTGGTCAAAAGCGAGTCTATCTCTTTGCATTAGCTGTATTTACCCTAGGCTCAGCGATGGCTGGTTTTGCCTGGAGTACAGAAACGATGATTGCTTTTCGCGTCTTTCAAGCGGTAGGCGGCGCTATGCTGATGCCTACAAGTATGGCGATTATGTTTAGTATGTCACCACCAGAACGCCGTGGAACAATCATGGGCATTTGGGGTATAGCTCTCATGTTTGCGCCAGCACTTGGTCCAACATTAAGCGGCTACTTGGTCGAATATGTTGATTGGCGGCTGATCTTCTATATCAATGTACCGTTCGGTATCTTAAGCTTCTTTTTGGTTAGCGCCAGTTTGCCGACTATGATAGGCAGGAAAACTGAAAAACTCGATGTATGGGGTTTTGCCACTTCCTTGATCGGCTTTTTCTCATTGCTTTATGCTCTGTCGGAAGCACCCTCAGATGGATGGGGATCACCGACCATAATGATTTTCCTATTTTTAGCTGTCGTCTTTTTGACTCTGTTCGTTGCGGTTGAACTTACGACGGAGAGTCCGATGCTTGATCTGCGCCTATTAGGTCGGCGTGTTTTCTTAACGGCCACAATTACCAGCAGCTTTATATCGGTAGCTTTGCTCGGCGTCTTGTTTATTTTGCCCGTGTTTTTACAAGACAGTTTAGGCTTGTCGCCGCTTCAAACAGGGTTACTGACTTTGCCAGGTGCAATTGTGACGGCGATTACGATGCCGATAAGCGGTTATCTGTTCGATCGCTTTGGAGCCCGTGCTTTAGGCATTTTGGGTTTGGCCATTACGGTGATCACGAGTATATTTTATACGTACCTGAATGTAAACTGGACGTTTAGCATGATCATGGTACTTTACACCGTTCGTTCGCTTGGTATGGGACTTACCATGATGCCGGTGTCCACGGCAGGTTTGAATGATGTGCCAAAACATTTGGTTAGTCGAGGCACGGCTTTGCAAAATACGACAAGAAATGTTGCAGGATCGATCGGCACTGCCTATTTAAGCACGGTTATGCAGACTAGCTCAACGTCAAATTATATCCGTTTTACCGGTCGGCTGAGCGTGCAACATTTACAGTTGCTTCATAGCAGTGTCATGCCAAGTGTCTTTGGTGTGACAAGTTCGGGCCTATTGTCCAATTTGGTGAACTATTTGCATGGTGTGGCGTTTCAAACAGGTATGCAGGCTGCGTTGATTGTATCTGTGATTGTCGCATCCCTGGCATTTGTATCGGTGTTTTTTATTGGCAAAAAACGATTGCCTGCGGAACTTCAGCAAGATGGTCATACGGGGCCAAAATCTCCTATACCAGCCACGGCTGAATGATTTGGGTTTGTAGGCAAAAAGATAGGGCGCAGGGGAATCATCTCTCTTGCGTCCTGTTTTATGAACCACCAGAGTCTCCGCCTTGCTCACTACCTTCGCCACCACCTTGATCGCTACCACCACTGCTTTGTTGATCTTTACCTTGTTTTTGCGATTGGCCAGCTTTTTCTTTTTGGCCACCGCCTGCTTCCTTAACTGCTTGTTTCATGGAATCTTGAAAGAGCAAGCGAAATGTTGGTTGTTGCAACGCTTCGGTCATGATTGTCATAATCTCTTTTCTATACTCAGGACTTTTAAGAAGTTCGAATTGTGCTTGTTGAAACTCGGGTGACTTCATGATGGTAAGTACTTCTTTTTGGTACTCAGGATCTTTCATCAATTGTCGTTGTACTTGTGTCATTTGCGTTTTAGATGCCTGAACAACGGCAGCCGCAAATTTTGTGTCTTTCATTTGTTCAGTCAAGAATGATTTATTTTGCCCTTGTTGTAATGTCTTTTCTACTGCGGCAGAAATATCATTCTCCGTTACCGCAGCGGATCGTTTAAAATCCGGACTCGAAATGGTATCTTTTAAGGTAGCCATTCCTTCTTTACTATGCAGGACATCCAAGACAATGGATTTGATTTCCGAGTAACCTGGCTGGTTGTTTGCCTTTTGTTGACTGGAACTTTGTTGCTGTCCACCGTCTTGCGAAGAGCTTCCTTGTACTTCGGCGGCGCTTTGGCCCCCCATGCCGCAACCGGTCAGGATGAGCGCGCCTGACAGCAATGCAATCGCGAGCCGTTTGGCCGATCGTTTGCGCATGTGCAGGATCTCCTTTTTCTTTTTTCTCCTTATGCCTACTATGTCCACGCAAGTGGGTGTTATTCAAATCAGATTACGCATCAAGAGAGGCGAATGTATGAACCAGGCAATGTTTTGGAAGATAGCCGGATGGGTCATTGTGATTGGCGTGATAGCTGGCTTTGTGTTAGCCCTAGTCGGATGGCCGGCAGCTATCCCATGGTACATGGGCATGATGGTCGGAGCTTTTGTGGCAGCAGCGGGTGGGCTCATGGGGTTGTGGGCTTTTCTTGTGCTCAATTATATTGTTCGCAGTTTCCTTCCGTGGCGTGTGTGGATGTGGTTTCAAGGAGTTGTTGTCCTTGTAGGTCTGATTGATGTGATGTACTTTTTCCCGCAGGTTGCAGCAAATCTACCAAGTGGATTGGCGTTAGCACCAGGCAATTATCTGGGCTATCTTTTGTTACCGATCGTGTATGCCGTATCAGTCGCCATCATAAAATCCGTTTCGACAACTTGGGAAGCATTTTTACCTTCAATTTTTTATATGTCTATTTTTACGGCCATTGAATGGATGCCTGCCGTAGCGAATGCCCGCCAGTGGAGCGTGGCGGGCCTCATTTGGATCATTTTATCGATCTGCAACACCTATTTGCTCTTTGTTATGGGCAAGACAAGCCCACGTGTGCGATCAGCTTGATACTTATTGGACGGCAGAATGCACTTTGGCACTGGCGATCAGTTCAGATACGGTCATGAATTGATACCCTTTTTGTCGTAACCCATCAATGACTTGCGGCAGGGCAATGTGCGTTTGTTTGCAAGAGTCGCTAGCATGCATAAGAATGATGTCGCCGGGTACGACACGCGTGAGAACACGTGAGACGATCCGGTCCACACCGGGATTCATCCAGTCAAGGGAGTCTGTATTCCATTGGATGACTTGATAATGCATGCTGTGTAACGTTTTTAAAACGCGCTTATCAAAATCCCCGTTGGGTGTTCGAATCAGGGTGGTTTTTATACCAAGAACGTCATGAATGCCGCGCTCTGCCTTACTGACTTGATCATGAATCCACGAGTTAGGGTATTCGCTGAAGTCTTTGTGCATATTGCCGTGACTGCCAATCTCGAAACCCATAGCTTTAATACGTTTGGCGATGTCTTGATGGTGGATTACCCACGGTCCTGAGAGAAAAAAGGTGGCTTTGGTGACACCTTTGTTCTTTAAGATGTCAAGGATTGGGCCTGGAGATTTTTCTCCCCACGAAATATCAAAAGTCAAGGCGATAACTTTTTGATCGGTCTTTACTTTGTAGATCGCTGAAGGCTCACCTTGTAGCGTTTTAGCGGCTGCGACGGGTGACGCTGCTATGCCTAGACTCATCAACATGACCATGCATAACCCCAACCGCTGTATGGTGCGAAACAATTTCACCGATAAAGACACCTCCATGTTAGCGTTTATGTACGATATAGGGTTGTTACTTACGAAGTTTGCGTCAATACTGTAAGAAACATGCGTCTTTGGCGCGAGCGTGATGGGAGGATCATCGTGGTTTTCAATCTGGCAACGCTTGTGCGGCGTATGAAAATAGAAATTATTTTTGCTATTGTCATCTTTGTTGCGGGGGCGATAGGCGGGGCACTGTTTGCTCCAGAACTTGCAGTCATTGTGAAACCTATGTATCAGTCTTTACATCAAAAGGCGATGACGTTAAGCAGCGACACTCCGTGGCAACTTATGTGGGCATTATTTGCCAATAATTTTCGGGCGAGTATCTTCATGATGATCGGTGGTTTACTGCTTGGGGTCGTTCCGGCCTTGTATGTATTTGCCAATGGGGCGTTAATAGGTTTTGTCCTGTTAATCGTTACGGCAGCAACTCATGCCAATCCAGTACTCGTATTTGTGGCGGGCATCGTACCACACGGCATCTTTGAGATTCCTGCGTACTTACTTGCGACAGCATTTGGTTTTCGCGTGACGAAAGTTCTTTTTCGCTCGATCACGGGACGTGGGCATAAAGACATGTGGAAGCAACTTGTCCTTGATGCTGTTTCCCTTCTTTTGTGGATACTTGTACTTTTACTTGCGGCGGCATACATGGAGAGCCACGTTACACCGCTTGTCTTGCGCCTTGTGCTTCACAAAAATGTGTAATTATCAGGCAAAGTCTTCTACCTCATCAGCGTCGATCGTTAACAAACCTGGTTTATCATTTGCGTGATAGGCGACAGTATAGGTATCATAGGAACGGGCGATAAGTTGCAATTCAGTTACGGAAAACTCCTCTTTAAGGCGCTTTTCGACATCCGCCAGGGCCTGAATATATCGGCTATCTTGTGGAGCGAAAAAGAGCGCATTTTTTACTTGAGCCCAACTGACAAGAAAAACTTCAACATCCGGTGTCATCATTTCACCTCAATTTCCTATTTGCTGATGCTATGGTACCACAAAGCTGTGTGGAAAGGGTGCATGACGTGTTTATGGACTATACCTACGATCAGCTGGTTGATCGTAAGGATCTGCTTTTCATTGATGTGCGATCACAAAAGGAATTTAACGAGTCAACAATTCCAGGGGCTGTTAATATACCGCTTTTTTCAGATGAGGAACGCGCCATTATCGGGACGATCTATAAACAAGAGAGTCCAGATAAAGCTCGTGACGTTGGACTTACGATAGCTAGTGCCAAAATACCTGCGATAATTAGTCAAGTCAAGGAAGTCTCGGAACAAGGACGGGCTGTTGTGTTTTGTTGGCGTGGAGGGATGCGTAGTAAAACCGTCGCCACGCTAGCTGACCTGATGAACATTCCGATCATTCGCTTGACAGGCGGATACCGTGCTTATCGTCAGTATGTCGTTGCTTATTTTGAGCGCATGTTGCCAGGCGACGTACCACCCCTTATTGTTCTTCACGGCATGACAGGTGTTGGTAAGACGATGATCTTGCATGAGCTTGTAAAGCGGGGCGAGCCTGTACTTGACCTCGAACTTTTTGCTCAGCATCGCGGATCAGTTTTCGGAGGTATCGGCCTTGATGTTGCGAATCAGCGGCAGTTTGATGCTCGCTTGTTTCATAAGTTGCAAGAAGTATCTCAAGTTCCCTATCTCTTTATCGAGGCGGAGAGTCGTCGCATCGGAAGGGTATCTATGCCTGAGTTTCTTTTTGAGGCCAAACGCAAAGGTACCAATATTGAGATTACAGCGCCGCTGGATCTGCGTGTGAAAAGAACACTTGCGCAGTACAAGGTAGCGGATGAAGACTTATGGCACAGGGAGTTTGAAGGGGCCGTGTCGCGAATCGAAAAGCGTTTTGCTCCCGACATGCGAAAACAGGTTCGTGAATACCTTGAACAAAGGCAGTATGATCCAGTTATCGCCATGATTATAGCCCATTATTATGATCCCATGTATCGACATGCGATGGACAGCTATGAGCGAGACTTTGTCACTGTCGAGGCTGTGACCATTGCTGACGCCGCAGATCAGATCCAGAAAATTTCACACGGGCTTTTGCGGTAACATCTTGATGTTTGCCTGCATCCATTGGTGGTGACGCTTTAGGATGGCAGGTGAGTTACGATGATTTATCTTGCATTAGGAGATTCTATTACGTATGGATATGATGCCACAGACGAGTTGAACCGTTACCCAACTGTCTTAACCAACATGTTGCGACAAACGCAAAAGACGAGTCTCTATGTCCATGCGAAGCCTGGTTGGACGTCGGAAAAATTGCTACAATCGTTGCCGCAAATTCCACAAGCCATTCTCGAAGAAGCAGGCCTCATTACGCTGATGATTGGCGGCAATGATTTGCTGCGCGCTATGCCGTGGTTTTTAGATGATGCCACAAAAGCAATGCAGCGTTTGTCCGGGACATTTCGCTCGCGAGTCCTTAGTATCGTCCAACAAGTGAAAAAAAATCCGGATGCGGTGCTCATACTTTGTACGGTTTACAACCCATTTCCAAAAGAAGAAATTGCCAAACAGGCGGTATCATGGATGAACAGTTTGCTAAAGGACATCGCCACGGGAGAGCATTGTCTTTTGGTTCCTGTGCATCAAGTTTATGATGGGCAAGAGGATCGCTTGGTTCAGGGGTACAAGACTGGCGAATTACGAGATTTTCGGTTCGTAAAAAATCCTATTCACCCCAATGATGATGGCCATAAGAAAATTGCGTCCGTATTGTTGTACTACTATCAAAAGCACCTTAAAAAACAGCAAAAGCAACGTGTGACAAGTGCTAAAAGACGCCGCGACAAACGCACAACCCGGGTGTAAAATAGATACGGAGCCCAAGACTTTGCTCGCCAAGCTGTTGCTGCGAGAAGCGTGAATAGAGGATGTTGCAGCGAACATGGACCAGTTACTAGCCTTGATACATAAGTTCACCATCTACGACGCGCTCGATATTGCGATTGTCTCGTACGTGTTTTATCGTGTCATTTTATTGATTCGCGGTACTCGGGCTGTGCAATTGCTTAAAGGCATTATCGTGTTGCTCATAGCAACGGGATTAAGTCATGTGTTGCATCTGCAAGCGTTAAATTGGCTTTTGACGCAGGTTCTTATGATTGGGTTATTGGCCATTCCTGTCGTTTTTCAGCCGGAGTTGCGCCGAGCACTCGAACAACTAGGACGCTCGCGATTTACATTCTCGTTTCATTTTCAAGAGGTTACTGATCGTGGTCCGATTATTTATGAGATGGTGACTGCTTCACAGGTGTTCGCAAAAAATCGCATCGGTGCGCTTATCGTGTTTGAACGCGATACTGGGCTCAATGAGTATGTGGAGACAGGGATACCTATCGGTGCAACGATTACAGCAGCCCTGATGATCAACAGTTTTATTCCCAATACGCCACTGCACGATGGCGCGATGATCATACGTGGAGATCGGATCGTTGCAGCTTCTTGCTACTTGCCCTTAAGCGATAGTGCGAACCTGGGTAAAGAGCTTGGCACCCGACATCGGGCTGCAGTTGGTGTGTCTGAACAGTCAGATGCATTGGCGATTGTCGTTTCTGAGGAGACGGGGAAAATTTCGATTGCAGAAGGTGGCGTTTTGTGGCGCGACCTAGATGAACGCACCCTTACACAGAAGCTCACGAATGGGTTGAGTCACGAAAAGAAAAATGCCTTTCGGTGGTTTTCACGCAGGGGGAAAGCGCAATGAAACGCCGCGACAGCTTATTAAACAGCAATTTGTTTGTGAGACTGATTTCCGTACTGTTAGGCTTTGTCGTGTGGATCATCGTCAACTCGAGTGCCAGTGGGGATATTACAACCACAGGTTTAACCAATACGGCCATGACGTTAAAAAATGTACCTGTTATCGTGAGTACTGATGAGAATATGGTTGCGGTGCATGTGCGACCATCGACGGTGCATGTGAACGTAACCGGCACTGTGCTTGGCGTAGCTACGGTGCAAGTTGAGTCGTCATCGATTCGTCTCAAGGCGATGGCCAATCATCTGTCTGCCGGCGTTCATATGGTTCCTGTTACGATTGTCGGCTCGCCAACAACAGGTGTCAATTATACACCGCAAGTAACCTCGGTTGCCGTCGATCTGGAACCGCGGGCAACCGTCTCCATGCAACCACGACTTCGCATTTTGGGTCACCCTGCGCTTGGCTATAAAGTGGCTAAAGGTGATCTCAAACTTGCGCCTGTCACGGTGACTGGGCCTGCAGCCTTAGTGCATTTGGTGTCCGCGGTGGTAGCTAGTGTTTCTGTACAAGGCAGTGTGCAAAATGTTACACAAGGTGTAACCTATACACCTGTTGATGTCCGCGGCACACGAGTGCGTGGGATCACCTGCTCGCCAAGTACGTCTACCGTGACGGTGCCTATTTTGCAACAAACACGCTTTGTGCCACTCGTCGCTACGACTGTTGGACAGCCCGCTAAAAACTTTATCGTCTCCCAAGTTGTAATTACACCGAATCGCGTGGCCGTCAGTGGACCTAGCGCCATGTTGCAAAAACTAGCCACGATCACCTTGCCAGCGATTCATATTGGACGATGGTCGAGTAGCCAATCACTGCAAGTCCCGATTCCGATTCCTTTTGAAGGTGGACGCTTAAGCATACCGGTTGCACGTGTAGCTATTACGGTTGTGCCCAGTTTGCAAACGACGTTGCAAGGAATTCCGGTGACTTTTGTTGGACAGCAAAATGGAATTGCATACACCAGTACGGGTTCCTCTACCATTGATTTGGTTGTATCTGGGCCAGCGCAAACGGTGTACGCCTTATCGCCGCAAGATGTGCAAGCTTATGTGGATGTTTCAACCTTAAAGCCAGGGCATAAGGCGCGACTTGCTATTGGTGTAGCTCTCCCGCCTACGTTTATTACCGTACAACTATCGCCTGGTTCTATGGAAGTTGCTGCCAGTTTACATCGATAGTCTTGTTCTATTGCTAGAGTGTCACCTCTATGAGAAAATGACGTAGATTATAGATATCTATGGATTTGAAGGAGACGTGCTTCGTGGGTCGATTGTTTGGAACTGATGGCGTGCGCGGTGTCGCTAATCGTGAACTGACGCCAGAATTAGCATTTCGTCTGGGTTTTGCGGCCGCTCGTGTGCTTTCGACACAACAGACGCAACGTCCTTATTTTATTGTAGGCAAAGATACGCGATACTCTGGTGATTTGTTAGAAGCGGCGCTTGCAGCAGGTGTTATGACAGCTGGTGTTGATGTGTGGGCGTTAGGTGTGATCCCTACGCCAGGCGTAGCCTACGTTACTCGTACGGTTGGGGCCGCAGCGGGGGTGATGATCTCTGCGTCACATAATCCCATGGAAGACAACGGAATTAAATTTTTTGGTGGCGATGGGTTTAAACTGCTTGATGCCACAGAAGATGCTATCGAAGAGCAAATGGAACATCTTGAGCAAGGTACTCGGCCAGTAGGGTCAAATATTGGACGCATGGTGGCACGTTCTGACTTAGTCGATGCCTATGCGCGATTTTTGCAAGGTACTGTCCACCAACCTTTGTCATCGTTGCGTATCGTGATCGATACGGCGAACGGTGCGGCTTATCGTTTGGCAGGGGAGGTTTTTCGCCACTTAGGCGCGGAGGTTATGGAGTTTTATCATGAACCCGACGGTACGAATATCAATGTGCGTTGTGGATCCACCCATCCGGATACAGTTGCGGCTAAAGTAAAGGAATTGCATGCGGATATCGGACTTGCCTTTGACGGCGATGCGGATCGTTTGATCGCTGTTGATGAATTAGGTCAGATCATCGATGGTGATCGCACCATGCTGATCTGTGCAAAAGATATGTTAGCACGTGGGGACTTGCGTGGGCACACTGTAGTTGCTACCGTAATGAGCAACTACGGCTTTATCAAAGCGGCGAGGGATCTAGGTATTGAACTGGTTCGCACATCGGTTGGCGATCGTTATGTCATGGAAGCGATGCGCGAAGGCGGTTATGTTCTGGGCGGGGAGCAATCTGGACACGTTATTTTTTTACAACACAATACGACTGGTGATGGAATTCTAACAGCTTTACAACTACTGGATGTACTGGCGTCAAGTGGCCAGCCGTTAAGTCAGTTGGCCTCGGTCATGCGCTCGTACCCACAATTGCTCGTGAATATCCGAGTCAAAGACAAATCAGCTTGGCGTAACAACGGTCCTATTCTGGATACGATTCGTAGTGTGGAGGATAAACTTGGCGAAGATGGACGTGTACTTGTCCGCGAGTCAGGAACGGAGCCGATTGTACGAGTAATGGTCGAAGCGGCGGACCAATCGCTTGTTGAAACGTATGTCGATGATATTGTACAGGTGGTTAAAAGAGAACTTGGCGCGTTGTAAGTACTTTTTTTGATCCCCACGAAAGGAAAGATTGATGTACTGAGCAAGACGTCACCCATATCGTTATTTTTGTAGCCTATCTAAGTGTGCTTCGATATGTTGCTTGGCTAGGGGTTGCATCTTGCATTTTGACGGCCAAATAGATACTGAGATGATCCTCATAAAGGGACATGTTATCCATGATTTGTGTAAGGAAAGGATTTTTCGTAGCAGCGGCTAGACTCATATGAAATTGAATGTCATACAGGCGACTTAGTTCTTCATTGTCTAGCGCCTGTTTCATTTTGTCCATAGGTTGACGAGAAAAGATGTCCTGATTTTGACAGGCTAAAATGTCCGATTTTCGAGCATTTAAGCTCACGAATGGCGTTGGCGACACAAATTGTCCGTTTCTTGGATATACTAAATCATTGATATTTATGCGGTTTGCACAGGGAGTTCTTATTGCGTATTCGTACCCATGTGCGCAATAACGCCGACCACATGGAACTGAACATTAATACAAAAACGGCTGGCAAGCTTCTTGAGATCTTGCCCCCGTTGGAAATTTCCTATTGTCGATGGAATAGCTTTTCAGACTTTGAGTCTTTTGGCTTCTCGTTGATTAATATCTTTTCTTGTTCTAGATCGCCTATCCTATTCACTTAAAATTTTCCTGCTTAGTTCCTTAATGGAATGGGTGTTTGCAAACAAAAAAATGCAACGTGAGGTGTCCACGTCGCGCAAGAATTACCATCATAGGGGGTCAATAATGCTACGAGTTCATTATAGGACGGTCTCATGACAAGCATATTACGGGAGTATGAAGATCTCATTGTTAAAAGTCATCCGACCAATCTATCCTCTTTCACTAAACCCAAGGATTTTCTACACTAACCTGACCATTTTCGAAATCGGTGCTTTTGTCAAGCATAAATTGAGCCATAGCGATCACGGTAAAAGTGAGCCACTTAGTTCGTGAGAAGTCCCTGTTCTGGTTTTTTGGTCTTTGTTTTTTTGTTATTCTTTCTTCTCCCCCTCCCCGAGGGGCTATGCTTGACTCACAAAGTATACAGTTTATGGGGATAGGTAATGGCGATATTTAAGAATAACATTTCCAGGTTGCTTGGTGCAGATGCGGCAAGGCATTATGCGCGCGGGATTGCAGGATCATGTCGAGGCAAGTTATAATTCCAGGTCGTTACCAGTTCCTCAATAACTATTTTTGTACTATTTTTATATGTTGTTAAACGCTAGCTAAAACAGCGCCGAGGATGGTAACGATTCCGCCGATCAAAGAAAGTGCAGAAATGTGTTCATGGAGAAAGAGGACTCCTAATACAACGGTCCATATTGGAAGTAAGTTAATATAAGGGGCCGCACGACTAGTGCCAAGGATATTGACACCAGCGTTCCAGAGTAGATAAGCGCCCACGGAGGCAAAGGTACTGACGTAGAGGACGGCCAGCCAAGCGTTTGTTGACATATGGATCATGTTGGGCAGCGCCGGCAGTCATGGTAAGCGGATCGAGGTACTTGCTGAAACGCTTGCCAAGCACGGTGTACATGCCCCAAGCTAAGCTTGACAGGATAATTTCTAGATCACCAAGGATAGAGTTATGCGTAGATGTTGCGTGTTTGCCGACAAGTAAAATGAGGACGCCGATGATGGACAGCATGGTGCCAGCCCAAGCACGAGCTTTAATGTACTCATGCAACACAAACGGTGTAAAGAGAAGAATGGCGACGGGAATTCCCGCTGAGATCATGCCGGCTTGTGAGGCGCTGATGGATCGTAAGCCTAAATAATTCAATGTTGAGAAGGCAAATATTCCAAAAAATCCAAGGATGAGAAATTCCCTCCATCGCAATACAAGTGGCAATTTCTTTTTGTTGAGCATCATGATGTCTAAAAGTAGGACAAAGGAAATTGCCCAGCGTAGGCTATTGAGCAGCGTGGATGGCATGGCAGGTGCTAAAAATCGCCCGCAAACATAATTCCCTCCCCATAGCACAGTGGCTAAAATAAGAAACAGAATTCCGCGTTTCATGATGTTGTCAAACCTTTCACTCTCGATTGTCAGGGATAGTATTACCGTTGGTATTCGTAGTATCAATTCATCAGATCAATTCATCGACTTTGTCGATGGGTGACGAAGTAAGGACCGTACGATGACTGCTAATAAACCAAGAGACAGCGTTACGGAGCATCGCTGGACTCACTGCATGGACAAAAGTGAAAGCGACAGGTTCGAGAAGTTCTCGCCCACAGTCATAAAGGTGACTAATTTGGTCGACATTTTGTCTTGCCCATATTACTATATTGATACAACATGAACTAGGTCAAGTGAATTCTGCCTTATTGAAAGGTTGAGTTGGTATGTTATTTATCGACAATCAGCAAATTAATGATCCATCGATCAATTTAGCGATTGAAGAGTACGCGTTGGATCTTGATCAGGAAGAGACGTACCTGTTGTTCTACATTAATGAACCTTCTATCATTATAGGAAGAAATCAGAATACTTTTGAAGAAATTAATCAAGAGTACGTGCAAAACCATGGTATTCATGTCGTCCGGCGATTGTCGGGTGGTGGGGCTGTATATCATGATTTAGGTAATTTGAATTTTAGCTTCATTACAAAGAATGACGGCGATAGTTTTCGCAACTTTCGACGATTTACGGAACCCGTAGTAGAAGCTTTACAAGCGATGGGTGTACAAGCCCAACTTACCGGACGCAATGATTTACAAATCGGTGAGAAGAAGGTCTCTGGCAATGCGCAGTTTTCAACGCGCGGTCGGATGTTCAGTCACGGTACCTTGATGTTTGATGTTGATCTCGATGTGGTGACGAATGCCTTGCAAGTTAAAACAGACAAGATTGCGTCTAAGGGTATCAAATCGATCCGCAGCCGCGTGGATAATATTCGCGAATATTTACATGATGACATGAGCATTATGGACTTTCGCGCTGGTTTGTTGAAATTCATTGGTGCACATTCTTCCTTGCAGGAATATAAACTAACCGATCAAGACTGGGATGGCATTCGCAAGTTATCGACTGAACGATACCGCAATTGGGAGTGGAATTATGGGAAGTCTCCGGTGAGCAACGTCGTAGGATCGAAGCGATTTCCTATCGGCTCGATCGATATCCGCCTCGATGTGCAAAGCGGTAAAATTGCTGGCTGTAAGATTTACGGGGATTTTTTTGGTATGAATGAGATAGCCGATGTTGAGCAGGCTTTCCTTGGGTGCCGATATGATCCTGACAGTGTCGGGAGGGTCATATCAACGATAGATCTTAAGGCCTACTTTGGTGATATTACTGTTGAGGATATCGTCGGTCTCTTTTGGTAACGAATTGGCGTGATCAACTTGGGTAGATGGTTATGAGTGAGGTTCGTGACGTTCGTGAGGTCGAGATAAGCCGGATTTTTTGGCGTATAGGAGTTGTGCGATGGGACTGACCACAAGAAGCCGGCTGTCGTGGCTTATTTCGTTCCTGTGGCCTGGAAATGGGCGATTGAGACGCGATAGATCGTGCGATTCGGCGTAGTCATGCAGCATGAACGCTTATGATTGGCAATACGCCATCGGATCCGGCTTATGACGCACCGCCCGCCCGGGTGTGGCTACGTATGATAGCGTTTCAAAACCCAACGTATCTCTACCAATCCAAA
>DAHWJX010000119.1:0-5256 GCA_027343965.1 Caryophanales bacterium
GGTCATGCGACCGTATGTCTCAATGGATTTGCGAATTTCCGTTTGAAAGGATTCATCAGTATGTGGTCGACGTGCAACACCAAGCACGAGCCACCGATCGGCAAGTAAATTGCGTCGATGTAAGCTGTAGATAGCAGGATACAGTTTTCGTTTCGCCAAATCTCCGGTCGCCCCAAATAACACGAATGTGTGTTCAGGTGCTTTTCTGTTTTCTTCTGATTCCAACATGGTCATTCGTAGTCATCCCTTTACCTGTTACTCTACACTATATTGTACTATAAGTTGGTTATAGTATCATGAAAGTATTATCCCGTGTATCCCAGTCACCTTTTTGAGCACAAAAGAAGTCAGCCTTTACATAGATAACGCGGTGGCAGAAACGTTTGCCGATGCAAGAATCTCTTACCATCATGGAGACGCTCGACTAGATTCGTGGTCAGTGGGATCTGCGATATAAGCCAGTTTTTCCGGCGTATTCACTTAGCCTAGGGCCAGACCCCGGTATTCGCCATGATATCGGGCCTATGACGACATGCCTATTAGGGTATACTCTGTCTGAACCTCAGCACAACGGAAGAAGCGCCAATATAACGTGCCTTTCTTGCTTTAACCACATCATCTTGAGCATTTGGCCCCTGGTGCATACGACCACTGACTTTGGTAGCCAGGACGAATTCGTCGCGATGAGCAAAATCTTTTTAGGCATGTCCCACAATTTCTTCACTGGTTCCATCCGAGTCATCGTACGTCCAATCGGTGTCATGAAGCTATAAACACTTTTATCGTTTTGCCGGGATTTTAGACATTCCATCCACCTTGTCTAACTTAGCGTACAGTGCTTCGATGAGGACTTAATAATTCGGGAATCGTGACAAGATCGTAGCCCTGATGGCGTAGTGCTTGAATGATTCCGGGCAAGGCTGCAACAGTTCCGGATAGATTTTCTGGTGGGAAAGCTGAACAATGTTGCAAAATGATCGCACCAGGGTGAACATGTGTCAAGATGTTGTGTTGTATTTGCGCAGAGGAAAGACTTCGCCAATCCGTAGAATCCACTGACCAGTTAACAGCACGATAGCCCATGTGATGCAGTTGATTCAATATCGTTGTATTGATATTGCCGTATGGGGCACGAAACCAAGGCGTATGGATTCCTGTGATGCGACGAATGGTACGATCGGTAAATAAAATTTCTCGCACGACGTCAGGAGAACTTACGCGAAACAAATTTGCATGATCAAAGGAATGGTTGCCAATCGTGTGTCCCTCTTGTACGATGCGGCGAAGCATTGCCGGATAACGTATCGCTTGCGTACCTAAGATAAAAAAGGTCGCTTTGACATGCTCATGCCGCAAAATGGTGAGTATCTGCGGCGTGTAACGAAGATCTGGGCCATCATCAAACGTGAGGGCGACTTGGTGGCTAACCGGCCCACGATAGGCAAAGGAAGCTGGAAAGTTGTGTGCATAGAGTATCCAATTCATCGTTTCTTTCGCTACAGAGGGCGCATATACAGGGACAACGCTACTCAACACAACGGCTATAAGCAATAGCCTCGATTGCATATTCATAATGTCACTCCAACGTACGGCGAAATAAATGACAGCTTACAAATTCAAGTCTTTGTCAGCGTACCCCAATGTCTCATGACCATACGATATACTTAGCGCACGGTTAACGGAGAATACCCCTATTGGCTTGTTAAATATCGCCCCACGGTGGTTATGATTTCCTGGGGTATCCTTACCGATCACCAAAGCGACCTATACGCAGTACGAGGTTCAGGAGCCGCAGTATGCGGGGGCTGAAATCACAGAGGCGCGCAGTTTTCATAACCGCAATGTTGTCGTGTTTGATGTCCTCCATCAGATGAAAATCGATATAGCCGTACATCTTCAAACCTATGTTCCTTACATGGGTAAAGGCTGGCACCCTAATGTGGCAGGAAATATGCTGGACGGAAAGATCTTATACCATGACCTTCTTCAAGAGTATGGCAAAAACGGGGTATGCAGTTGGAGAAATTAGGGTAGCATGATACGATCGATTCTCATAAAGAAGGAGTTTATGATGTCGCGAAATCCGTATGCATACCTGACCATTGTCATGTCCATGTTAGTTTACGTGTGTCTCGATACATTTTTTTACACGATGCATCCGCACCGTTATTTTTCCGGATTTGATGATCTGGGGTATATCGTAACTGCACAAAATATTGTTTTACACCACATGATCTTATTTTTAGGTGATACGAAACCATCTGTTTATGTCATGCCGGGGTATCCTTTATGGATCGCCGGATTCTATGAGTTGTTTGGTACCGGACGCTATGCCCTATGGATGGTTCGCACGTCGCAAATGTTTATGATGATAGGTTCAGCTTTGCTCATCTATCGCTTGGCGAAAAAATACTTCGGCTTGCGCATCGGCGTGTTGGCGTTTGAAGCGTGCCTTTTCTTGCCGGACTTTGTGTTGACGCCGCTTTTTTTATATACCGAATCGTTATTTATTTTGTTGTCGACAGCGACGTTTTACATAGCTACTTTGCTTTACGAACAACCAACTAAAAAACGTATGGTCATTTTCGCTGTGTTGCTTGGCCTGTCTCTTTTGGTGCGTCCGACCATTGCGATTTTTCCGGCAGTATTTTTACTTTGGCTGGCTATCTCTCGACGCATACGTTGGAAGATATTTTTCGCGTATGCAGGCATCGGCGTGGTACTTTGTTCTTTGATGCTCGTGCCTTGGTGGATACGAAACGAGAATCTATACCACACTTTTATCCCATTTACAGCATCATCTGGTAATCCATTGCTCTACGGAACGTTTCCGATCGGTTACTCTACGAAATTCCCGGCAAAAGAACCGACGTTTATCGTTATAACAACGCGTGAAAAACATCTCTTTGCAAAAAAGTTGCCTTCTTTGTATGCACGCGATCAGGCTGACCGACAAATGGCTATCCGAAATTTCCACTATGAATGGCATAAGAACCCTTTGCGTGTCATTGCATCGTATACGATCGGCAAATTCATCAACTTCTATACGACCATGGATTGGTTTGGCTCCTTTCCAAGAATTACGCGTATCCAACTGATCTTACTTCACTGGACGTTTCTCTTTTTTGCTGTCATTGCGTTGATCAAGCATCGAAAAGTGGCTTTTGTCCAGGTTTTTTTCCTTTATGCCATTTCGACGCAAATCGTGTACCAAGTCTATTTGTCGATGGCCCGTTATGCGTTGCCTGTGGAATTCTTATTGACGCCATTTGCGGCACTTACTTTGGTTCGACTGCTGAAAGCGGTATATTGATAAGGAGGCATGCTGAGAGTAGTGACCTGGATGGACGATTCGCGACCGGGATCGTGAAAATCACACTGAGCATCAAGCTGCTTATGGAGCTCATGTGCCGCTCAGGCGTCGAGGTATAGATCAAGAAATAGCTAATGCAGTCGCATTTTTTGCGTCCGATTTGGCGAGTTTTACAACAGGCGCTTTCATTCCGGTCAATGGCGGCACAACCATGCCTGCCATTTAGTGTTGCGTACAACGATAAAAGAGGGGGGAATGTACGTTGCTGCAAGAACGCTTGAAGAAATATGCGCAATTGGCAGTTAAAGTTGGTATCCACGTACAAAAGGGGCAACCTGTGGTACTCGGGTATTGGCATGACCCGGTACTCCCAGAACATGTGGAATTTGCACGTCTGCTCGTTGAGGCGGCGTACGATGCTGGGGCCAGTTTTGTTCATGTCAATTGGGGCGATGAATGGTGGACGCGAGAAACTGTGCGCCGCGGTGATTTGTCGTTTTACGAACAACTGGCGGCCGATCAGGCGGCGTATATCGAAAAGCTGGCGGAGCAAGGTGCTGCATTTTTACGTATCCCGGCGTCGGATCCTGATCTTTATGCTGGTCTTGATGCTACTCGTGTTGGACAGGCTGATCGGATGCTCACCACGGCTTTCAATCCGTTTAATTTTCGCCGCACCAACGGTGAATATAGCTGGTCGTTAGTCTCAGCACCCACTCAGGTATGGGCCGATAAAGTGCATAGCGAATTGCCAGAGGATCAGCGTGTTGATGCGCTTTGGGAAGACATTCTCTACTGTGATCGAGCGACAGGTGATGACCCTGTGGCAGATTGGAAGAATCACCTGTTGAATTTAGGGAAGCGTAAGGAATGGCTCAATAGTTTACATATCGCGTCATTGCATTATAAAGCACCTGGGACGGATCTTACGATCGCCTTGCCAAAGGAACATTTTTTTGCTGGAGCTGGTGACAAAACTAGCGCAGGTGCTCCATATGTGGCGAACATTCCTACGGAAGAAGTATTTTCTGCTCCGATAAAAACGGGTGTGCATGGCGTTGTGACAAGTACCATGCCACTCAATCATAATGGAGCATTGATAGATGGGTTTACGTTAGAGTTCGAGAACGGTCGCATCGTCAAGTACAGTGCTAAAAAAGGCCACGAGGCGTTACAAAACATCATCGAAACGGATGAAGGCAGCCATTATCTCGGCGAAGTGGCTCTTGTGCCAGTAAGTTCACCGATCGCCACGCGAGGCGTGCTGTTTTACAACACGTTATTTGATGAAAATGCATCATGCCACTTAGCGATCGGAAAAGCGTATCCGTTGATTAAAGGAGGACGTCAACTAAATCGAGAAGATTGGGAAAAACATGGGCTTAATGATAGCCTGATGCATGTTGATTTTATGATTGGTTCCAAAGAGTTGACGATCACTGCGATCACACAAAGTGGAGATACGGTAAAGATTTTTGAGCATGGTGAATGGGCTCACGCTTTGTAATACAGCTGACAAGGTGGTACACAAGATATCCTGTGCACCACCTTGCGTTATTGTTGGATGAAGTGCCTGCCGCCATTGTTTATAACAAATAATCGTCCGGAAAGTGTCCATAGATAGCCATGGTTGCTATCAAAAAAACCATGGATGCAGGTATTATAGGCACGGAAGACGGGAATTTATACCATGTATAATGATGACCGTTATCGATAGACTTGCCAAAACCTTGCCCGTTTTGTTCTTCGATCCAGCGGATGTTTCCTGTGTTCCCTGTAAAACTGGAGGTATAGAAAGGTTTCCCAGGTCCGATTTTCCAAGTCGCACCACCGTTTATCGTAACATAATTACGCGTACTCGTTGCGATTTGGCCATGCAATGTGCCATGTACAAAGTACACGCTAAAGACATCGCCCTTAGGTGTCTTTACAAAGCGCCATGT
>DAHWJX010000080.1:0-18562 GCA_027343965.1 Caryophanales bacterium
CTGTGCGTATCTACATATCGATACGTTGCATTTGCTTTCCTTGCGAGACAAATCCTTGGAAATTCAACCGCTTGATTCGATGGTGGACAGAATTCTTGCGCATCTTCGTGCAGAGCGTCCGCAAAGTGTGTTGACGTTTCATGAACAACTCGGTGGTCACCCTGATCATTGTACGATTGGCAAAGCAACGACGCTCGCCTTTGCGACCTATAAGATAGAAAATCCGCAAGTAAAGTTATTTTTTGTTGCATGGCCGGCGTTTGCCAAAGATCCGAAAAAGCATGGATTGATGGCACAACAATTATTTCAAGTGGACATTGAAAAGCAACTCAATCAAAAGTTGCAAGCTTTTCGAGCCCATAAGACGCAATCTGATATGAATGAGTGGGTTTGGAAGGACGATGGTGCGGCGATCTCAACCATGGATACCTTTGAATGGTTTATCCAGGCACAGGAGCCTTTTGACCAGTCTATAACCGCACTTATTTAGGAGTGTATAATATGTTATCGTTCACTACAGCCAATCAGAGTTGGCTGTTGTTGATTGTTCTTTTGAGCATTGGTTTACTTCTTGCCAAAGTGACAGAAGGGCCACGCATACCGGATGTTGCGGCGTATTTGGTCGCAGGTATTGTGCTAGGTCCACAGGTTTTGGGCGTTATTCATGAGCCTGCAGCCACACAGATGAACCAATGGATTCTGATGTTTGGCGCTGTGATGATCTTGTTTGACGGTGGACGCCATGTGGCTTTGTCGATCCTCCGTGAGACATGGTTGACCGTGGTCATGCTAGCTACACTGGGGGTATTGCTTACAGCAGGTACTGTTGCTGTTGTGGCGCACCTTGTGTTTGGAGGCAGTTTGCTTCTCGCACTTTTGCTCGGATCCGTTGTGGCTTCAACGGATCCAGCCACCTTGATTCCTGTGTTTCGTCGTGTGCCCGTCGTTGCTAGATTACAACAAACCTTAGAGGCAGAGTCAGCGTTTAACGATGCTACGGCAGCTGTTCTATTCTCAACATTGGCTTATGCCGCCAGTGGTCACGTCATCACGTGGACATCCGTTGTCTCTTCGTTTATGTTCAGTGCAGGTATTGGGGTACTTTCCGGAGCAGCGGTAGCAGCACTGGGGATTTTGGTGATTTCTACGACGCGTTTTGGAGTGTTACGTGAGTACTCATCGGTTGTGTTCTTGATGGTAGCCATGGCTTCCTACCAAGTTGCTTCTGTATTGCAAGGCAGTGGGTTCATGGCTGCCTTTGTTGCTGGTCTCCTTGTAGGTAATGCAAAGCCACTACATGTGCCGATCGCAGCATTGACGGAGCAACATGCCGAACATTTTTTTCATGCGATTACGTTAATTTTTCGCATAATAATTTTTACACTTTTGGGTACGCAGGTACAATTTCACGATATGGTACAAAACTTTGGCGGTTTATTGTTGCTTGTACTTGTCTTGATGCTTGTAGCGCGACCCATCACCGTCTTTGTCTGCGTGACATCGGATCGTAAAGCGAAGTTTACCTTACGGGAGCGGCTTTTCATGTCGTGGGTGCGCGAGACGGGTGTCCTTCCCGCTGCCTTATCAGGTATCTTACTTGTAGAACACGTACCGTGGAGTCACCGCATTGCAGCCGTCACATTCTTGGCTATCCTGCTGACGATCATTATCCAGGCCACGAGTATGCCATGGATCGCGGACAAATTGTCACTCACTGTGCACGAAGTGGAAGAGGAAATATAGCAACCCGCCCATAGGCAATCGCCTACAGGCGGGTTTCATCATGCTAACGTAATCGTGGAAAAACCTTGAAGTTCACAGACTTGCCCTTTGATCTTTAACCAAGTGGTCACGTCAGATTCGTTTTGAACGGTGATCCCTTGCCCTTTCATTTGCACAAAGAGCCTTGCACCGCGGTACATCACGGTAAAGGAGAGCGACGCCCACTCTTTAGGCACGGAAGGGTTGAGCACAAGTTGACCATCGCGTACGCGCAGCCCGCCAAAACCGTAGACGACAGACATCCAGGTGCCGGCCATGCTGGTAATGTGGCAACCATCTTCTGTATCCTTGTTGTAGTTATCAAGATCTAGCCGTGCGGTACGTAAATACATCTTGTAGGCCGTCTCGTTGTAACCAAGTTCGCATGCTAAGATGCTATGCACACAAGGCGACAAGGAGGATTCGTGAACCGTAATCGGCTCATAGAAATCAAAGTTGTGTCGTTTTGTTTCAAGATCGTACTGATCACCAAGGAAAAACAATCCTTGTAATACATCGGCTTGTTTGATATAACACGATCGAAGAATACGATCCCATGACCAGTGCTGGTTAAGTGGGAGATCTTCTTGTGGAAGATCCGTGACAGGAATAATCTCTTTATCAAGGAAGCCATCCTGTTGCAAAAATATTTGACGGGCTTCATCCACTGGGTAATACATGTTTTGCACAATTTCTTTCCACTGGTCGAGTTCTTCGTCCGCTAGGGACAACTGAGTACGAATTTGTGTGAGACGTGCAGGATTCTCCCTTTGTACTTGGTCCATAGCTTGCAATGTGTATTCCATGGTCCAAGTAGCCATACGGTTTGTATACCAATTGTTGTTGACATTATTTTCGTATTCATTCGGGCCTGTCACGCCAAGCATGACATATTTTTGCTTCGCCTGCGAAAAGGTGACGCGCTGTGCCCAAAATCGGGAAATTTCTGCGAGGACTTCGAGTCCATACTCACCGATGTAGGATGTATCACCGGTGTAATTCACATAGTTGTAGATGGCATAGGCAATAGCACCGTTGCGATGAATTTCTTCAAAGGTGATTTCCCATTCATTGTGACACTCTTCACCATTCATGGTGACCATCGGATACAGGGCACCTTTGGTAAAGCCCAGCTTTCGCGCATTATCACGTGCTTTGTCGAGATGATGATAGCGATACATGAGTAAGTTGCGAGCGATTTTTTGATTGGAAGTACTTAGATAAAAGGGCAAGCAGTAAGCTTCGGTATCCCAATACGTACTTCCACCATACTTCTCTCCTGTAAACCCCTTAGGTCCAATGTTGAGCCGCTCATCACCGCCTGTGTACGTTTGATTCAGTTGAAAAATCGCGAAACGAATCGCTTGCTGGGCTGCAATGTCGCCATCGATAACAATGTCACTTTCCCGCCATTTTGTTGCCCACGCGCTTATTTGTTCCTGCATGAGTGTAGGAAATCCGGTTGCTTGAGCCTGGTTAGCATGTTGCACCGCGATATGGGAAAGTTCTGCCACAGCGTGATCTCGTGAAGTGACGTTGGCTACGTACTTGATGAGCGTAATTGTTTGATTGCGCTGCGTCGCGATAGTAAAACTTTTTGAGACGAAATCGTCAAACGTGGTTGTTTCTGGTTTTATTGACTGTAAGTTGTCATCCATGAAGATGTCGCACTGCATCGCTGAACACACATAAAAATCTAACTTCTTCGTCATCATGGTGACATAGGTTTGGTCAGGTGCGTTATTTGTATGAACGGGATCCCAAAACTGTTCACCGTGATTGGAATCGCGATTCACGACATTTCCATTTAACGCCGGTGTTAGTGTGATCGTGGCATCAAAATTAAGTGGGGTGACACTGTACCTGATGGCGCCAATTTCCTTTGTGACGATACTGACAAATCGTACCGATTCCACACGGACTTGTTTGTCCTCGTCAAGCACAACGATGAACGAGCGTCGCAAGATACCTTCTTTCATCGACAATTCGCGCGTGAATTCGCGCACTTCACAGGTGGCAAGATCAAGCTTTTGCCCATCAATGACGACGTCGATAGCAATCCAGTTTGTGCTGTTGAGGACTTTTGCAAAGTATTCGGGATACCCGTTTTTCCACCAGCCAACGCGCGTCTTATCTGGGTAATATACTCCGGCCATGTAACTTCCCTGTAGGGAATCCCCAGAATATTGCTCCTCAAAGTTGGCTCGCTGGCCCATATGGCCATTGCCGATACTAAAAACGCTTTCGGAGATCTCATGATGTCGTGGATTAAAGCCTTTTTCAAGGATTGACCACGGATCAAGCAAATAATATTGTTGCATACCCATACAACTCCTTATCAACAACCACGAGATGGCCATCTATGCGCAAACGGTTGCACAATAATAAAAAAACAAAATTACGCGAACGTCAAACGATCCAGTGAAACGTCCGCTAAGGAAGCAACGACGAAATCAGCTTTAGCCAACGTTGTCTCAGACCCGATGCCAATACAATGCATCGCTGCTCTGCGCGCGGCTTCCACGCCAGCTTGGGCATCTTCAAAGACAACACAGTCTTCAGCGTTGACGCCCAATTCTGATGCGCACAAAAGAAATACTTCAGGATCCGGCTTAGCCGCTGACGTTTTTGTACCATCGATGATCACGTCAAAGTAGTCAACCAAATCGACGTTGTTCAAGATCATCATGGCGTTTTTACTGGCAGAGCCAAGTGCGGTCTTGATTTTAGCTTGTCGTACCGTTTCTAAAAAGGCTTTAGCTCCCGGCAAGACTTCTTCTGGGGTCATATGAGAAATGTATTCGACATACCACTCATTTTTCCTTGCCGCCATATCCTCCATTTGCTCTTTAGACGCATGAATATCGCCTATTTGAAGGAGGATTTCTAACGAACGCATGCGACTTACGCCTTTTAATTGCTCATTTCGCAGAACAGTAAACTCAAACCCCAACTCTTCTGCCAATCGCCTCCAAGCCAAATAGTGATATTTGGCAGTATCCACAATCACACCATCAAGATCAAATAAGCAAGCTTTTAACGTTCCCAAATTAGCTCCTCCTGAACAGAAATAATCTGCAGTTTATCATAGTATACCGTACCCTTACCAATTATCAATTATCGACAAAATGAAAATTTTCACAAGGATGATCTGCCATTTGATTTCATGGCAAGCTAGGGACATTCATTGGAGCATCAAGATTTCTTTTTATAGGATTAGTAGCTTGGCGCTGCCATTTTTGGTATCGTATTAATAGTGTCGCATTTGGTCTCTCAGAATGTGCTGGGAGGGTTCGTTCTTGGCTATTCATTACATTGCACAGGCTATATTGGGTATATTGGGTTCACTATTCCTTTTTATGATTCTCTTGGGTTTATTGCAAGAAACAGCGAAGACAGGCAATCGGCGGATGCTAACGATCCTATTGACTAGCTTCATGATGGATCTTGCAATTTGGTTGATTCGATCATTCAATCGTGCTGTGGAATATGCGTCCTTTCCTAGTCAGCCTCTCGTCTACATAGCCGCTTTTCTCACGTTTTGGTTTATTCTTGGTTTTATTCTTTTCTCCATGTTGCGCGGAGCCAACCGATCGCGACTCTGGATCTTCTCGGTAAGTTTATTGCTTGGTACTGCATTGGATATTTTTCAATTTATGGATACCTCTCTGACGATTAGTATTACAAATCTGGCGTTATTTATCTTTACATGGATGACCTCGGTGGTGAGTACTATCGCCATCTTATGGTTGGTACATATATCGCTTTACTTTGATGATCGAAAATGGATCGGTGCTTCTGCCGCTGTCATCAGTATTGCTTTGACAGGTCAACGTATGGATTCTTTGGCTACCATACATCTTTTGAGCCCTTTAGCCTTGATGATACCACCTGTGATGAGCAACAGTTTGCAGTCCGTCACTATGGGTTTTGATGTTACGTTCATCTTAGGGTTACTCCTTGGCGCCGTCTTGTTAGATCGGTACAGTGTCCGCTTTAAACAGACTTTAGGGCAATTGCAAGAAAGTGAACTTCGCTATCGCGTCATCGCAGAACATTCACCTATAGCTATGTTTGTACATCGCGATGGTAAAATCCTGTTTATAAATGATGCTTGCCGTCTCGTTTTAAGAACTCAGCCTGGTAAAGATTTGGTTGGATGCAATGTGCTTGATTTTGTTCCATCGAATTGGCTTGAATATGCACATCAAAGGGTCGTTTATCGTGCTCAAAAGGATGTGTCCATGATAGCTTTTAATCGGTTGGATGGAACACTAGGCTACGTTGAATTAACCGGACTGCCCATTCGATTTGAAGAAATTGAAGCACGGCTGGTCGTTGTTGTGGACGTGACACGTCAACGTTCAACTGAACTCGCATTGCAGGAAAATGAACAAAAATATCAAGTGTTGCTTGAGACATCTCCTATCGGTATGGTCATCTACCAAAAAGGCACCATCCGTTACGTAAATCCTGCCGGAGTCACTATCCTCGGAGCCAAGAATAAAGAAAATATCATGAGTACCCCAATGAGGTATTTTACGCAACAAAATGACACGGTAACATTGAGACGACTATTCAATATCTCAGAAACCTTTCAACGTTCGTTACAAATTACGCTACGTCGTTTGGATGAAAGGATCATCCATGTGGATGTCGTTGTTTTTCCAACTCGCTTTGAAGGGGAACCGGCTTTACAGGTGGTCTTTCAGGATATTACAGAACAAAAAAAAGCCGCCGATGTCATCCATTACATGGCGTATCATGATAGTCTGACTGATCTCCCGAATCGTATATTGCTAAAACAACGCTTGCACGATGCAATCGTCCAGTGTGATGCTGCAAAGGATTCATCTTGCATTATGGTGGCCTTTGTTGATTTGGACCGCTTTAAGAACATCAATGATACATTGGGACATGCTGTGGGCGATGAAGTGTTGCGCTCAGTGGCACATCGACTGCAAGACATGGTGAATGCAGACGCAGTAGCTTGCCGCTTGGGTGGTGATGAATTTGCCTTGATGCTACCAAAGATTGATGTGGATCACGTTATTGCAAAGGCAACATCGATTCGTGATGCATTTCGTATGCCATTTGCCGCGGCTAACCGTTCCTTTTATGTTTCTGCGAGTATTGGTGTTGCCATTTATCCGGAGCATGGACACGATGCGGATATCTTATTACAGAATGCGGATATCGCCATGTATGCTGCAAAAACAGATGGCAAGGCTCGTTATCAAGTGTACTCGCAAAGGTTAAATGACCAGTATGTCTATCGCAATGATTTGGAGCAGGCGCTGCAAGATGCCTTATTACACGATGAATTTGAATTGTACTATCAACCTATCTTTGCTATCGCAACCCACGAGATGGTGAGTGCTGAGGCTCTTATACGATGGAATCGAACGGGTCATGGGCTCGTATCTCCGGGCGAATTTATTGCTCTTGCTGAGGAGACTGGGCTGATCATTGCCCTTGGGGAGTGGGTTGCAACACAGGTGTGCTTGCAAGTTAAAACTTGGCTGGAGCAAGGACTGGTCCCTGTTCCCATTGCGATCAACGTGTCTGCCATGGAATTCCAAGGCATCGATTATGTAGAACGGCTACAAAGCATTATCGATGAGGCTTCCATCGATTCTCGGTGGTTACAAGTGGAGATTACGGAGAGAACGGTAATTGAAGATATTGATCATGCTGTAGTAACCTTGCAGGATTTGCGTAACCGCGGTATATGCACTGCGCTTGACGACTTTGGTGTTGGGTATTCCTCCTTGAGTTATTTGCGCATGTTGCCTGTCGACAAACTCAAAATTGATGGATCGTTTATTCAAGATTTGTCACAACCAAATAATCAAGCCATCGTCAGTGCGATTCTAAACCTCTCTTTAAGTCTCGGTCTGACCGTGGTTGCCGAAGGCATTGAACGAGAAGATGAACTTCAGTTTTTACGTAAGGCGCAGTGCGACCACGCTCAAGGTTTTTTGCTAGCCAAGCCTATGACAACAGAACAAATGACTTTGTGGATACAAGATTTGCAAGATCAACGGGTAAGGGGTGCTGAAATTGCTCAAGGTTGATTATGATGTCATCGTTGTAGGTGCTGGTCCTGCAGGAAGTACGGCTGCGGCGCGATTGGCAGCGTCCGGATTATCTGTGACAATCCTCGAACGCTATCCCTTGCCTCGCTATAAGACTTGTGGGGGAGGAATTACGCGGCGTGCTTTGCAAAAAATGCCGATCGATATCAACGCGGTTATTCGTGAGTCGATTGACACCGTTGTTGCCCAAAATGGCGGGACAAAGACCCAAATTTTTATGCACAAGAGACCGTTTATGTTTCTCGTTATGCGTGATGAACTGGACTTTTTATTAATTCAGCATGCCATGAGTTGCGGCGTACATGTGCAAACGAATGAGTCTGTGATTGACGTGACGATGCAGGATAATGTGATCTACGTTGACACCCATACAAAACGCTTTTCCTGTCGGTTTTTGCTTGGTGCAGATGGCGTGAATAGCTTAGTTGCAAGAAAGACTGACCTTTCCATAGGAAAGCAAAAGATCTTAGCGCTAGAATACGAAGTGAAACGAGCCCCGGCGTTTCTAGAGGAACATTCGCACAGTATCCTTATCGATTACGGTGCAGTACCGCATGGCTATCTTTGGGTTTTTCCAAAGCGAGATCATTTTTCCATCGGTGTTGGATCGTTTTCGCCCGATACAGCGGATATTCAACATTGTCTGCAGGACTTTCTTTCACAACATGGTCTTGAAAAGGATGTTTTGCAGGCTCGTGGTCATCATTTATCCTTAGGAGGAAAACCCTTACAAATTGCAAGAGGTGGTATAGCTCTTATCGGTGATGCGGCGGGTCTTGTTGAACCATTTGGCGGGGAAGGTATTTACTATGCACTATACAGTGGGGAATTGGCAGCAGCACAAATTATTGCGCAGGCTGCAAATGGTACTTGCGATATGCAATCGTATCAAGATGAAGTGGACCGACTCATTATGCCTGAACTGAGTTTATTGTCAAAAGTTAATGGTGTATTTTACGATAACATTAATTTCATCCACAGTCTGGTCTCTCGTTATCCCAAGTTCATGTACAAGGGGATGGCGATCCTGGAAGGGGAAAAATCCTACAGCAAAATGTATCCCATGTTGAAACGGGTGCTTAATGTCAGTCGCGGTGTTCGCTCTATTACGCATTATTTTAGGTAAAATAATGAGCGCAATAGTATCCCGAACAGTATCTCTTAACGTACTTTACCCAGAAATTTCCTCCTCTTAGGTCTTAGTATCACCCCTATCTATTGGGCGGATAAAGGATGCGTGGGGCCTGTTTTAGACACAAAAATGTTTGACATAACAATAGATAGTATGTATACTCGAGTCAGTCACTAGAAAAAAGTAATTAAACTTAATGAAAAATATTCTGGGAGATGATTTAGTTGGCAAAGGAAAAATGGGCAGTAGATGCAGCACATAGCAGTATTGATTTTGCAGTAAAACACATGATGATTGCGACAGTCAAAGGCACGTTTCATGATTTTGAAGCGACAGTAGACGCTGACATTGCTGATCTTACCACGGCTGACATTGCTTTTACCATTAAGGTAGCCAGTGTAGATACACGCAACGTTGACCGCGACAATCATTTGCGTTCTGCCGATTTCTTTGATGTGGAAAACTATGCGACAATAACATTTGCATCGACTGCCATCAAGAAAACCGACGGTGGCGAGTATGATGTTACAGGAGACTTGACCATTCGCGGTGTCACGAAACCCGCAACTTTTAATGTAACGTTCGAAGGTCAAGGAAAAGATCCATGGGGCAATGAAAAAGTTGGATTTAGCGTCGTTGGTAAAGTCAATCGTAGCGATTATGGTTTGACATGGAATGCTGCATTGGAAACAGGCGGAGTACTCGTCGGTGACCAAGTGAAAATATCGCTTGATATCGAGGCTGCAAAACAAGCCTAATCATCCAATTGAAAAGGTCGTGAGACGCACACATCTTCACGTGCATCACTCGGCCTTTTTTGCGTTTTATGATCCCAATGCATCTTGATAAATGATTTGAACGTACAGAGTGGCAAATTCCCCCTCCTTAGTGACAAATCGCACATGGTTCCCTCATCCATTGTGGGATACTACGATACGTGCTACATGGAATTATGAAGGAGGAACCGACATGCAAAAACTCTCATTACAATTTAAAGAGCAGCCTGTTCAAAGTATTTTTAAACATGATAATAACAAGTTTGTGCAGTTGTCTTTTGAAGCTGGACAAACGCTGGCAAACCATAAAACAGCGAACACCTTAGCTCTTGTCGTCGTTGAAGGAAAGGTTCATTTTGGTCACGATTCGCAAACGCATATGTTAGAAGCCCTGGACATGGTGGTCGTTGAGCCCAATCAGGAACATAGCGTAGAGGCTTTGGAAAGGAGTATCGTCCTACTCGTCCTGTTAGCTGAGACAAAAACATTCAGTCAAGAAAGCCCTTCAACACAACCGCTAGATCATGAAAACGCCTATCGTAATCCCGACTTAATCGAGTTAGTGGCGGAAGAACTCAGGCCGCTGACACGCGACCATATCGCACTGTGTCAGTCCATCGAAGCCGTAACCACGATGGCAGATAAATCGACCATTAAAAATGTCCTCGATCAAATCAGCGAAGAACTGAAGCATCATTTTGTGGCTGAGGAGAAGTATGTCTTTCCGTTAATGTCAAAGCACCTCGGCGGAGGCGACGTTGGGCCTGTGGCTCGCCTACTGGAAGAGCACGAAAAAATTCGCAACCTGTCTGCGCAAGCTAATGCTATTTTCGAAGTGTACGATACAAAGCCTGATGACCACGTACAAGAGCTATTGAAGGTCAAATGGCAAGACCTATCGAGGGCTTTACTCAATCATTTGGGCAAAGAGGATAGTCATCTGTTTCCTATGGCCAGTCGCTTATTTACACCTGAAGAAAAGGCATCCATTGCGGTTGCGCTAAAAGACAAATAGGAATATAAAATAGGTTGCCAGTTTAGCGTGGGCAGCCTATTTTAATGGCCTTGCGCCAGAAGTCTCCTGCCTCTAAGGCGGTGAGATGAATGGCGTATTTTTCCTTCTAGTGCTATACTATCAACTGTCCACAAAAATGGAACCATGGTCGCGATCATGTTCATATTTTTTCAGGGTACACCGAAAACCAGGAAGAGCGAAATCAGTAGTGTCTTGCGTTTTCGTTTGGAGGGATCACGACGAGTCAATATATCATGGCAATTGATCAAGGAACGACAAGTTCGCGCGCCATTTTATTCAATAAAGATGGTTCCATTCAGGCCGTAACGCAAAAGGAATTTACACAAATTTTTCCGCAAGCTGGTTGGGTGGAGCATGATGCACTTGAAATATGGGGGTCTGTGGAATCTGTTATCTCTGAGCTCATTGCCACGTATGGAATCAATCCGAAGGATATCGTAGCTATGGGTATCACGAACCAGCGCGAAACGGCTTTGGTATGGGATCTGCATACTGGATTGCCAATCTATCATGCAATCGTCTGGCAGTCCCGCCAAACATCAGGTATTTGTGATGAACTAAAAGCACAAGGCTATGATGATATGGTTCGTGCAAAGACGGGATTATTGATTGATGCGTATTTTTCTGGAACCAAAGTGAAATGGATCCTTGATCACGTAGAGGGTGCAAGAGAAAAAGCGCAACGCGGTGATTTGTTATTTGGCACAATGGATACTTGGCTCATTTGGAAGCTGTCAGGTGGCAAAGCGCATGTTACAGACTATACCAATGCATCGAGAACCTTGATGTACAATATCTTTGATCTTACTTGGGACGATGAATTACTCAGGATGCTTAATGTGCCAAGGTCCATGTTGCCAGAAGTACGTTCTAGCTCAGAAGTGTATGCGCATACAGAACCTCAACTTTTCTTCAATGAATCGATCCCTATCGCTGGTATCGCCGGTGATCAACAAGCGGCATTGTTTGGTCAGGCATGTTTCGAACCTGGCATGGCAAAAAACACATATGGTACGGGCTGCTTTATGTTGATGAATACAGGAGCAAGTGCGGTTCGGTCTAAAAACGGCCTTTTAACCACGGTTGCCTGGGGCATCGATGGAAAGATCGAATACGCCTTAGAAGGAAGTATCTTTGTAGCAGGATCTGCTATTCAGTGGCTTCGTGATGGTCTGAGAATGTTTCAAAATGCAGCGGATAGTGAGCAATATGCGATGCGTGTTGATTCAACAGATGGTGTTTACATGGTTCCTGCTTTCGTCGGCCTAGGAACGCCTTATTGGGATAGTGATGCGCGCGGAGCTGTATTTGGATTGACTCGTGGCACGACGAAAGAACATCTTATACGAGCAACCTTAGAATCATTAGCCTATCAAACCAAGGATGTATTAACCGCCATGGAGTCGGATTCTGGAATTACGCTAAAAACACTTCGCGTTGATGGCGGAGCTACTATGAATAACTTTTTGATGCAGTTTCAAAGTGACATTTTATCTGTGCCAGTGCAACGTCCCGCAGTACTAGAAACAACGGCGCTTGGGGCGGCGTATCTGGCAGGACTTGCGGTAGGGTACTGGCAAAGTAAACAAGACATCATCGACAATTGGCGTATCGAACGGACATTTACTCAAGAAATGGATAGCGAACAATCCGACGCATTGTACGTTGGATGGAAAAAGGCAATTGCTGCGACATGTTCCTACAAGTAGGTTATGTGGTATACTAAGCTTATCAGGATGAACGTGAACATAATAGCATGGTGAAGAGTTCAGGAGAAACCACAGGTTGAGACATCTCGTCTTAAACTTGTGGTTTTTTCTTTTTACTAGGGGAGTGACCGTTATGAGTCATCGTTTTTCGTTAAAAAGCCGTACGGCGATGATCGAAGAGGTAACCCATCAACCACTCGATCTCTTAGTGATCGGCGGAGGTGTGACAGGCGCAGGCATGGCTTTAGACGCTGTGTCACGCGGCATGCACGTGGCTGTCATCGAGATGCAAGATTTCGCTGCTGGCACGTCTAGTAGGTCCACCAAACTAGTGCATGGTGGTTTACGTTATTTGAAACAATTTGATATCGGCGTCGTTGCTGAAGTTGGGGAAGAACGAGCCATTGTCTATGAAAATGCACCTCATGTGACGACACCTTTATGGATGATGTTACCCATCATTGAACATGGTACGTATGGCATGTTTATGAGCGCCATTGGCTTGTATATGTATGATCGATTGGCGCGTGTAAAACTATCTGAACGTAGGCAGATGTTAACCAAGGAACAAGCGCTGCAAAAGGAACCTCTGCTCAATCCCGATCGTCTGCAAGGCGCGGGGTACTATGTTGAATATCGCACGGATGATGCTCGGCTTACGATTGAAATCATCAAAGAAGCCGTTGATCGCGGCGCTTTGGCGCTGAGTTATACGAAGGCACAAGACCTGCTCTATGACCATGGACGAGTCACGGGTGTGCAAGCACAAGACCTATTGAGCGGAGAAACTTACGAGATTCATGCAAAGACCGTCGTCAATGCCACAGGACCTTGGGTGGATCAATTGCGAGAGATTGATCATTCAAAATATGGTAAGACGTTGCATCTTACAAAGGGTGTTCATATCGTCATCGATGGTAAGAAATTCCCGTTGCAAAATCCTGTTTACTTCGATGTTCCTGATGGACGAATGGTTTTTGCGATACCTCGTGATGGAAAGACGTACGTAGGTACCACAGATACGAACTACGTTGGCGATCCCATTTTGCCACTCACGACAAAGGCAGATCGCGATTATTTGCTCAGTTGCATTCGATTCATGTTCCCGTCGTTATCTCTTAGCGAACAAGATGTGGAGGCATTTTGGTCAGGCGTTCGGCCCTTGATCCATGAAGAAGGTAAGTCTCCCTCTGAAATTTCACGTAAAGATGAGATTTTTACCTCGCAAAGTCAACTTATCACGATTGCTGGAGGAAAACTTACTGGTTATCGTAAAATGGCCGACAAAGTGGTCAGCTATGTAGCATCGGTCTTGGAAGAAAAATTTCATCAAACTTACGGAGAGTGTCAAACGCAGACCATTGAGCTTTCGGGTGGAAAGTTTGGCGGTTCCATTCATATGCCGGCATTTATGGAGAAACAAATTTCCGAGGGCGTTCTGTTAGGCCTTTCTGTAAAAGAGGCGACAAGGCTTGTGCATCGTTATGGGACCAATGTGACGAAGGTCTACGATCTCGCCAAGTGTGGAAACACTGTGGCAGACAAATTCGGTCTGTCTCTCGACGTATTTGCTGCTTTGCAATACGGTATTGATGAAGAGATGGTTGTTACACCGTCTGACTTTTTTATTCGGCGAACGTCTGCCATGTTTTTTAATGTTGATTGGGTACAACAATGGAAAGCGCCTGTGCTCGCCTTTATGGCCGATTATTTTGGCTGGGATGAGGAGGTTACTCGTGCGTATGGGAATGATCTTGATCAACGCATTATAGAGGCCACGCGAGTTACGGAATAAAACGGGGAGGGATACGACGTGGAAAATGCAGAAAATGTAGTAGCGATAACAGACCCACTTGAAAGTTTACTACACGTGCTCATCGGTCGCGAACATGCGATTGAAAGTCTGGTGAATATCCTGGACATAGCTGACAAAAAAGGTTTGCTGACGATGGTTGAATATCTGCTTCACGATGGATCAGATCTTGTTGATGCCGGTATTGAATGGCTCGCACAGCCTTCGACCATTGCACTTAAAGAACAAGGTACTGAGTGGGTGTCTATTGCAAAAAAGATAGATCCGGCTATGATTGCACGTATAGTCGATCTGATGTCAGTTGTTACGCAAAAAATTGAAGTTCCGGAACAGACTGTGCAAATTCATGGTTTATGGGATATTGTCAAAATCATGCGTGACCCGGATATCAGTGTCGCGTTATCGAAAATATTTGGCATTTTGAAGGCTCTTGGGGCCGTCCAACGGGAAAGATAAAACTACAAGTTCAGGGGTGCAACGGTTGGATCCAATCAGGCAGAAGATAATTCCTGCGGCGCGACGTATTTCAGATCTTGAGGAAATGGTGAAATATAAGTTTGAGTACGTTGTGATGTTACAAGTACACTTGGCGCAGCTTATGTACGTGACCAACATGGCACACACACATCATAAGAAGTTAATTTTGCACGCCGATCTCATTCAAGGCATGCGCTCAGATGAACATGGCGCACAGTATTTGTGTCAGGAGATTAAACCTGACGGAATCATTTCCACACACGCTCAGGTGTTGGAAATGGCCAAAAAGCGAGATGTTCTGACTGTTCAACGCGTGTTTTTACTCGATTCACAATCCCTTGAGACGAGTTTGCGTGTGATTAATTCTGTGCGGCCAGACTACATTGAACTTTTGCCTGGTGTCATACCTGAGTTGATTAAGGAAGTTTATGAAGCGACGCGCATTCCGATTTTTGCAGGCGGATTTATTCGTACCCTGGACCAAGTGCGTCAGGCCCATGACGCGGGTGCTGTGGCCATCACAACGTCGAATAAAGAGTTGTGGAAGATGAAGTTGTAAGGTTATTGTATATATGTTTGTAAATAGTATATTATTGATGGTGGGTATTCCTTGAATGTGACTGTGTTATTTGTGAGGTGTTCTTATTTTGCATACCCCTTTATATGAGCAAATCTTTGATTATATTGTGACTGAGATTCGAGAAGGTCGCTTAAGAAGCGGAAATAAAGTGATGTCTGAGCGTGAACTTGCTGACAAGTTTGGTGTGAGCACTATGACGTCAAAAGGCGCATTGGCTCGGCTCGCTGCGTTAGGTATCATTGTTCGATCAAGAGGCAAAGGCTCTTTTGTAGCTAAAGAAATTCCAGATCTACCCCAGAACCTTTATTCACATTCACGTGATGCAAGCGACGGCAACGATAATGAAGACATACAAAGGAAAAGTCATGATGCTGATGGAAGCGCTGATAGTGGGCTGATTGGTCTTATTATTCCTGGGTTCTCAGATGCCTTTGGAGCAGAATTGGTGCGAGCTATCGAAGAACGATGTTTTGAATTAGGCATGCACGTGATCCTTCGATTTACAAAAGGTCTGCGTTCTGTCGAGGATGACGCTATACAGGATCTGATGCACCTTGGTGTTAAAGGTTTGCTGATCATGCCTGTGCATGGCGAACATTATAGTTGGCACATTTTAAGATTGACATTGGATCGATTCCCTACTGTACTTTTGGATCGCTATCTAAAAGGTATACCGATGTGTGCAGTTTATACTGATAACGTAGCTGCAGCAAGAGAGATTACAGCACACGTTCTTGATCATGGGCACCGACATGTTGCCTTTATTTCACCACCTCCAGATGATACATCATCGATTGTTGATCGCTTAAGCGGTTTTATAGAAGCGTTTAATCAACGAGGTATGGCTATTATGCCACAATATGTGTTTACAGATCTTCATGCAACTTTACCGATGCATGAAGTGGATCGTACAGAACTTATTCAGTGTGATACCTTGAGTTTATTTGATTTTGTTAAGTCAAACCGTGAGATCACCGCATTTGTCGCCTGCGAATATGAGAATGCGATCTTGCTTATGAATGCCATGCAGCAGTTGGATTTACAGGTGCCACAAGATCGTTCTATCGTTTGTTTTGATCACTATAACCACTTCATGGTCAAGCCATTTTTTACGCATGTGCGACAGGACGAACATCGTATGGGCAGACAAGCCGTCGATTGCTTAATGCAAAATGTTCGTGGTGAAAATGTAATTGCTCCTATCATGATACCTCATCGAATTGTTCCCTCCTCATCGTTGCAAGTGTTAAAGTAGAATCTCACTTGAATTAGTATATTAAATTCAAATTATTCATTGACAGCGCTTTCGATTGATATTATACTCCTACTAGAAATACTAAATTGATATACTAGGTTGTGCTTCTTGCGGGGTGAATTATTTGTCTAGACGATACCAAGCTGTTTATGAACTGATCGATCACGTGCAGCGGGAGCTAGCGCAATCTCCGGAAGTATCCGATGCATTTAAAAAGTGTTATCCCAATACGATAGAGACTACTGTACGTTGGCTTGAAGATGAAACCGCATTCATTGTCACGGGGGATATCCCTGCTATGTGGCTGCGGGATTCTACATGCCAAGTGCGTCCCTATGTGACTTTGGCAGCTCGTGATGCGGAAGTAAAGTCATTGATTGAAGGATTGATTAAAAGACAAGCGGCATATATATTGCATGACCCCTACGCTAATGCATTTAACGAAAAAGCTAATGGCAAGGGTCATCATGATCAGACAGTACGTAGCGCCCTTGTATGGGAGCGGAAGTTTGAATTGGATTCTTTATGTTACCCCATACAACTCTGTCAAGATTACTATACAGTGACCGGCGATAAAGGATTATTTGATGAAAAAATCCATCAAATGTTTTGGATTATTTTACAGGTATTGCGGCGTGAACAAAAGCATGACAAGGATTCCCCTTATACATTTAAACGAACTCATTGTCCACCAAGTGATACCCTTGCTTTCGGTAAAGGAACACCTACCAATTTTACGGGAATGGTTTGGTCGGGGTTTCGTCCCAGTGATGATGCTTGTCAATTTGGTTTTCTTATCCCATCTAATATGTTTGCGGTTGTGTGTCTTACTTATCTTGCTCAGTTAGCTAACGATGTTTACTGTGACTTTGCTCTGGCTAACGAGGCTAGTTCTTTACGTCAGGATATTGAATTTGGTATTGAGACCTATGGTGTTGTTGATCATCCGGATTTTGGACGTATCTATGCCTATGAAACAGATGGATTCGGAAATTACAATTTAATGGATGATGCTAATGTACCCAGTCTTCTGTCGATCCCCTATCTTGGTTATCGATTTGTGGACGATCCTATCTATCAATCTACTCGTCAATTTGTACTCAGTCAGAAAAATCCTTATTTCTATTCCGGCAAAGCTGCTAGTGGAATTGGAAGTCCCCATACACCGAAAGAACATATTTGGCCTATCTCCCTAATCATGCAAGGATTGACCTCAACCAATGAACAGGAACAATGGACTTTAATTGAGATGTTAGTTCGTACCACCGCTTCAACGGGATATATGCACGAATCATTTCATGCCAATGATCCATCAGTCTTTACTAGATCATGGTTTGCCTGGGCAAACAGCCTTTTTGGTCAGCTTATTGTACGGTGGTTGGCTATTCAAGGGCGCCTAGCCGAGGAGGTGATGTCCAAATAATTTTGTGAGGTGAAAGATCGTGAGGACATTCTAACATAGGGGGGGTACTTACATTGAATAGTAAGTTGTTTCAGTACGCGGGTCTAATCGGAGTTACAAGTATGTTCGTTGCGGCTTTAGGCAGTTCCGTACCAGCTTATGCGGCCATACACGTGAAGCGTTCTGCCCCAAGCGTTGGTGGTTCGATTACAATTAATGCATCACCACACGGACCATGGGCGGATGTATTCAATCCGTACTCTCCTGGTGAAAATCAAAATGATATTGTACCAGATATTTATGAACCCCTTGTTCAGTGGAATGGAGCCAATGGCGACAATATACCATGGCTTGCATCAAGTTGGTCGTGGAGTCACAACAACACTGTACTTACTGTAAAATTGCGTAAAGGCGTCAAATGGTCAAATGGCAAACCATTTACAAGCGCCGATGTTGTTTTTACTTACAACATGTTAAAAAAATATCCAGCCATTGATGGTAACGCTCTATGGAGTTACATGAA
>DAHWJX010000154.1:0-10352 GCA_027343965.1 Caryophanales bacterium
GTGATGTAATACGACAAGTTGTCAGCCATGTTTCAGCTGTGTGGTGAAACAGCAAAATGGGTGCCCCTTGATTATTTTGTAAGATCTCAAAATCTTGCCAAGTAAATGTAGTTTTTACGTTTTCTACAATAAGTGACATCAGTGCCTTGTACGCAGCTTCCTTGGCTGCAAATCTACCTGCAAGAAGTTCTACTTGACGCTGTTCGCTTTGGTCCTGTAGTAATGAGAGTTCGCCTTTCGTATAAACGCGACGTAAAAATGATTCTTTGGTCATCAATCGTTGAATGCGGTGTAACTCAATCAGATCAATTCCATGGGCCATCATGACATGATCATCCTTTCGCGAAACCACCATGATGGTACCTGAATCGTATGGTTCTAGGCAACATAAAAGGCAACTTGTATTTAGGTACTCTACGTGCTATACTACTTTTCGTTCATTCTATATGCGGTCATGGCGGAATTGGCAGACGCGCAAGATTCAGGTTCTTGTGGGGGCAACCCCGTGGAGGTTCAAGTCCTCTTGACCGCACCAAATCTCGTTTTTTAGCAGTAATTGCGGCGTGGCTACTAGCCACGTCTTTTTTCATTTATTTGAAGTAGGCTTCATAGAGGCTAACGACATCTTCGTACAGGCTATCTGGACTAAATAGCATATGAGTGGGTATGAAATAGGTTAACGGTTCACTATGGAACCACCCCACTATAGAAATTTGTGATTAACAAGGGCTTAACAAAGATAGTCAATTCAATCAGGTGATTTGTACTTGCCACTTCTCGAGTTGGTAGCATCCTATATACCGAGTTTACATGAGAGGAGGAAATCACATTGGCAAACGAACGTCATGAACACCACCACCATCATCATCATCATCATCATCATCATCATCATCATCATCATGAACATGCTGCCATTCGCGAACTTTTGCTGGATTATAAGGAAGTGGGAGCGAGGGTCGTGTTGTTTCTGAATACCTTCCACGTCGAGGGTGCAGTCGGTACAATTGGCAGAAAGTTTGTCACCTTGATCTATGGTAACGGTGAGGGTGTAGAAGTCGAATCAAACGACTCGACGGGAGGTAAGATTGAGTCACCGCGCAAAATTCATGTAAGACTGAGTCAAATAAAGGCAGTCTCGGACGACGAGAACCCGGATTAGCCAGTAAAACCATCTGTTATACAGGCGACATAGAAGCCCTTGACCTTGCCTTGATGAAATGGTCAAGGGCTTTGTAATACAGACGATTATCTGATTAAATAGTTGTATGGTGTTTTGAGGAGCTGGAGCAAGATGGATCAACTGTTGCCAGTCGATGACGCAATAGATAGGTTACGACGCGCGGTTTTACCGGTTGGAGTTGAGGAGAGTCCACTTTTTTCATGTTATGGAAGGACCCTTGCCAAAGACATGATCGCAAATACGGATGTACCTGCGTTTGATCGCGCTATGCTTGATGGATTTGTGGTGCGCTCAGCAGATACGCAGATGGCGACAAGAGAACATCCTGTGTATGTACGTTTGCATGATACAACGGTGGGCGCTGGTTATGCAAAGACGCTAGTGTGTGAATCTGGCATGGCTATTCGCACTATGACAGGGGCACCTGTCATGCCAGGTGCTGATGCTGTTGTTCGTTTGGAACACGCGGATGTTTGTGAACAAAATGGAACGGCCTTTTTGAAAGTTTCTCAAGTAGTGACCATCGGTGAGGCCATTCAAGCAAAGGGTCATGACATGCAAGCAGGAACCACGGTTCTGCATCGCGGTCAACGTGTCACTGCTGCTGTGATGGCAACTGCTGCGGCACAAGGGTACGCCTCATTGCCAGTTTTTATCATGCCTAAAATGGCTGTGATGTCAACAGGTAGCGAATTGGCGGAGGTTGGGGATCCGCTACAACCAGGCCAGTTATATAATAGCAATTCGCCACTATTATCTGGAATTATACGTTCTGTAGGGTTTGAAGCGGATGTGTTACCTCCCGTCATGGACGAGTCAATGCGACTGCGTGATCGTTTACAATATGTCTTAGCAAACTATGATGTGGTGATCACGACAGGTGGAGTTTCCATAGGAGATTTTGATCTTGTGCCCGATACGTTAGAAAGTTTGGGTGTTCAACGATTGTTTTGGGGCGTATGGATGCGACCGGGTACGCCACTTTATGCAGGAACATATGGTCAAAACAAACTGGTTCTCGCTTTTTCTGGCAATCCCGCCGCTGCATTTGTCCACGCAATCATTTTTTTATTGCCCGTCTTGGAAAGCATGACGGGCATGACGCGACATGCGTTGCAACAGGTGCATCAAGCGAAATTACTTGCGGCACCTGTTCATAAAAAGCGCACGAAACATACACGCTTTTTGCGAGCTGCGCTTATAGAACGTGATGGAACCTTGTTTGCTGACGTCCATGCTGATCAATCGTCTGGAACTATTCAAAGCTATGTCGGTGCCGATGTGCTTGTGCGACTAGAACCTGATGGTCTTTGGGAGTCATCCGCAACGGTAACAACATATAAAATTCCATGAATGTTTTTTATCTTATGAGGCATAATACGGTCATTCGACCGAAACCATCATAAGGGGATATAGCCATGAGACGTCGTAACGTCTTTTGGAGTTTATATGCGTTTTGCAGCTTATGTACCGCCTTAATATCTATCATGCTGTTCCGGTTATTTACAAAAGGGTTCGATGCTCCATATGAGGAAGCGGTGCTTGTAGCTGGAATCCTGACCATGCCCATCAATTGGCTCGCCGGTGAACAATTAACGTGGTACACACGTTGCGGTAGTCGAAGTATTCGTGCCATGCGTTATTTTCTTGTTTATGGTATCGGATTATTGCTCAATACATTGGTGATTCACTGGTTAGGTCATGTCTGGCGATGGGATGCGCGTGTAAGTGAAATGTTTGGACTCATCGTTAGCATGGTGTGGACAGGACCTATGAACCGCTACTTTACTTGGGCAAAAGATATACCTGACGAGACTTTTCAAACATAGGTTAAGTGTGCTATACTACATATCGACTGATTTTTTGTGGAGAGGTGGCCGAGTGGTTGAAGGCACTCGTCTTGAAAACGAGCAACGGCTAGAAACCGTTCGTGGGTTCGAATCCCACCCTCTCCGCCATCGATAAGGGTAGTTCCTGAGTTATGGGAACTGCCTTTTAATTTTGTGTATCTATTGTTGAATAATTTGTTAAAACTGATACAGAATCTGGTATAATAAGGCTGTTTGGTACAATTCAGGACTCGAGATTATTGAGGGGGAACCCGCATGGGTGAACGCCATCGAGAACAGTATGATCGATTATATCAACATTGGCAGTCCGAATTACTCCATCGATCGATATTTGATGATTATCCTGATGCCGTTTTTGCCATGAATCCTTTTGGACAATTGATGATGGCTAACGCCAAAGCAGAGTCATTAGGAGGATATAGTAGCGAGGAACTACAAGCAAAAAATATGATCGAACTCATTTTGCCTGACGATGTACAAATCGCTCAGGAAGGATTTGAAGCGTGTCTAAATGGATTGGCAAGTGAGTTTGAGATTGCGTTTTTTACAAAGTCTGGTGATCGTCTTGACATTCATGTGGCTCTTTATCCCATCGATTTCGATGGACACAGTAGTGGTGTCTACGGAATTGCTAAAGATATTCGCGCAAGAAAGCATATGGAACGATCTCTGTTGAAAAGCCGCCTGTTATTGGAACAAGCACAGCAAGCAGCGAAAATTGGGTTATGGGAATTTGACCCGAACACGTGGTCATCGCGTTGGACACATGAAATTTTCGAAATGTTCGGACTTCCAGAAGGCGATATGGTTTATTATGAGCAAATTATTCTCTACATCCATCCGGATGATCGTGAGGAGTTTATCGATGAACTTCATTTGCTAGCCATAGATCATCATCCGAGAGACATTGAGTATCGCATTTGTCGAGCCGATGGTAAGGTACGTATCCTACACTCCAAATGGAACAAAGGGATGGAGGGTGAACTGATCGGTACTGTACAAGACGTGACTGAGCAAAAAGAGGCAGAACGTATGGTTCGGCAGGCAGAGAAGTTGTCTGCTGTAGGCCAGTTGGCTGCTGGTGTTGCTCATGAGATACGCAATCCGCTTACTACATTGCGTGGTTTTTTGCAATTATTAGAACAATGTGTGCGTGATTCGGAGGCAAACGATCAAGCTGATCGGGAACTTCGTTATTTGGGCATTATGAAATCTGAGCTGACGCGCATTGAATTAATCGTAAACGAATTGCTCGTATTTGCCAAACCTCAGGCAATTCGCTTTACCGAGGCGAGTGTTGCTGACCTTTTGCAAGATGTCGTGACCTTGCTCAATCCTCAGGCCATTGTTAAGAATGTCACGATTGAGTTCATCGCCGAACCAACCTTGGATCGAATTGAATGTGACGTTAATCAACTCAAACAACTTTTTGTCAATCTGATAAAAAACGCTATCGAAGCCATGCCTTCTGGTGGTGTCGTCACGATTGGAGAGACCTGTGACGGCGGACATGTGACAGTTTTTGTCGAGGATGATGGTGATGGAGTTTCGCCTGAAGCGTTACCTCGTCTGACAGAACCGTTTTTTTCGACAAAGGAAAATGGAACGGGCCTAGGTCTCATGATCTGTCGTCGTATCGTTGAAGCGCATTTTGGCCATATGAATATTGAAAGTCAAGTTGGTGTGGGAACGCGCATACATGTCAGTCTACCCATTTGGCATCATGAACCTCAGGAAGGGGCAGGCAAAAACATTTCTTCCGTTTTATATTAGGTGATATGGATCACATCGCAGATCGGTACGCTGCTGTATGTTTACCTTGGTGTATTGATGTTTTTTTGCGGGAGGTTCCAAACACGTGGCAACTCAAGAACAGCAAAAAAGACCATGGCAGCGAAATTTCAATGAAACGCCGTTTATTGTGATATGGGAAGTGACTCGTGCATGCCAACTGCATTGTTTGCATTGCCGTGCACAAGCTCAAAAAATGCGGGATCCCAGGGAGCTAACCACAAAAGAGGGCATGGAACTTATCGATGATATCGTATCTATGGATCGTCCGTTGCTCGTGTTTACCGGTGGGGATCCGCTTGAACGTGAAGATTTGTTCGATTTTATTCGTTATGGAACAGAGTCTGGATTAGCTGTGTCTATCACACCAAGTGCGACACCGAAAGTAACAAAAGATGCGATCAGGAGAGCAAAAGAAGCCGGTCTCACCCGTTGGGCTTTTAGCTTAGATGGGTCTACTGCCGCGATTCATGACCGTTTTCGTGGCACGAAGGGTTCTTATGACTTGACCATTCAGTCGTTAAAAATATTGCAGGATCTCAATATCCCGATTCAGCTCAATACAACAGTTACTCGTTATAACCTTAATGATTTACACCGTATCGCGGATATTGCCGAACAATTTAACACGGTACTATGGAGTGTTTTCTTTCTTGTGCCGACAGGTCGTGCTCGTGTAGAAGATATGGTTACCGCAGACGAACACGAGCGAGTCATGCGATGGCTTTTCGAACAATCTCATATGCGCTCTTTTGATGTAAAGACAACAGAGGCACCTCATTATCGACGCGTCGTACTACAGCATCGCCAAACCGAAACTGTGACGGATTCTTTGTCGTTTTCTCAGGATCGAGGATTTCACTTGTTTGACGGTCCGCTTCGCGCGGCTAAGGGTGTCAATGATGGAAATGGCTTCGCCTTTGTTTCGCATCAAGGGGATATCTATCCGAGTGGCTTTTTACCCATTGTGGCAGGAAACGTTCGTCAGCAAAAACTATCTGACGTCTATCGCAATTCTCCATTATTTAAAGAACTGCGCGATGTTTCGTTGTTAAAAGGAAAATGTGGGCGTTGCGAATTTCGCTCTATTTGTGGGGGATCGCGATCACGTGCTTACGCCTTAACGGGTGATTACTTGGAAAGTGATCCAACTTGTGTCTACCAACCTCGTGTGTAAGAGTTGTTATAAGACAGAAGGAGCATCAGACATGATCGTCTGTGCTCCTTTTTCAATGATTACGGGACGTGCGATAAGCTGATGATTTTACTTTTCATTGACGAAAATCCTCCTTGATAATACTATGATAATGTGTATCGTTCACACATTTTAGGGTTGGAATGGCAGGAGTGTTTGATCAATCGGAGGGATTTATCTGAAAAGAAGATTGGAATTACAGTTATTATTCGTTACAATGGTTGTGTCTGTAATCACTTATGGTATAAGTGGTCTCTTAGTCAGTTATATGCATTCACGAGTTATGTCGGGAAATACCATGTTGTATTTAACATTCGTTGTGCTTGCGTTAGGTGTTATTTGGCAAGCTATCTTAGCTGCAGTAGGATCACGCTATATTTTGAAACAAGTTACGCTGTTACGCAAAGCAGCAGAGGCAGTGCAAAAGGGACAGTTTGACTTGGTGTTACCGCGGTCTCGCATGAAAAATGAAATCAGCGATGTAACCGATGTATTTGTACATACATTGGAGATATTGCACAACTATCAGCGAACGGCGGCGGAATCTTCGAGTGCCATTTATTTGACGGTGGATAATGTCTCTACAAAAGCCTCAGAGGCAAAAGAAGGTGCCATGGTTATTGCGCAGGCAGTGGTTGATATGACGCATGGGGCAGTTCATGCTCATGAAATCGCTGAGAGACAGTTGCAGATTGCGAAGCAAGCTGATACGAGTTTTGAAGCATTGTCCGCAAAGGTAGCAAATGGCAAGAACGCTGTTGAACAACTTGAGGCGCAAATTTGTGTAGGTCATCAAAAAGTGGAAATTATCGCAACAGAACTTGTTGCTGCTAATGGTGCCCTGGTGGATACCCGATCTATGACGCAGGGACTCGTTTTAAGCGCGCAAAGCGTCGGGACGATTTTACAGGCTATTGAAGATATTGCTCATCGCACCAATTTGATTGCTTTGAATGCGTCGATCGAGGCTGCACGGGCTGGAGACGCTGGAAAAGGGTTTGCCGTAGTAGCCAATGAAGTTCGTGTTTTAGCTGAGCAAAGTCAATCCTCAAGTAGGAAAATCCAGGAAGTAGTCACGTCCATGGTCGATCACATTGGTGATGTCAATCGAGCTGTCGATATCACGAATGAATCCTTCGCACAAGTAGAGCATGCGTTGTCGGGTATTGAAGGATCCCTAGGGTCGATATCTGATGCAGCACAAGTGGTTACATCTTTAGTGCTGGAAGTAGACGGCCAAGTCGGGGTACAACGTGATCAAAATGTTGAATTAGGTGAACTCGCTCGCGGATTACATGAAGTCGTGGCACAGTCGATGGCTTTGACTGAGGAAGTATCCGCTACGACAACCGAACAATCTGAAGCAGCTGACCGGATCGATCAATCTCTAGAGGAATTATCGCACATGGCAAAACATCTTCTTACTATCCAACAGTTTGTTTCCTAAGGGGGAGTACAGATGAACATTCGAATAGCCGTAGTAGATGATCATCATCTGTTTCGTAAAGGCGTCATCGGTATTCTAGGCGGTGATCCGCAATTTGAGGTAGTCGGTGAAGCCGAAAATGGGCGTGATGCTGTATCGTTGGTTCAAAAACTGCAGCCTGATGTGTTGATTATGGATTTGTCTATGCCGATTATGGGTGGTATGGAAGCTACGAAACGAATTCGCGAAATTGATTCGCGCATTCGCATTCTCATCTTAACGGTTAATGAAGATGAACGTTCGCTGTTTGAAGCGGTCAAATGCGGTGCGCAGGGCTATGTGATTAAAACGGTGGATCCAGATGAATTGCTTCATGCGGTGAAGAGTGTAGCGCTTGGCGAGGCGGTTGTACCAAGCAATCTTGCATTACGCATTTTATCGGAAATGTCGCGACCAAAGTCGGTTGCTAGCACTTCTGAAGATAGAGCAGAACCTTTGACGGCGCGGGAAATAGAGGTGTTGCGGGAATTGGGTACGGGGGCATCGAATCGGGATATCGCGAAACGCCTTTATATTAGTGAAAATACGGTCCGTAATCACGTGCGCAACATACTGGATAAACTGCATGTATCTAATCGAGTGGAGGCCGCAACCTACGCCGTTCGAGAGGGGCTTGTGGTGGACGATCCTAAGCATGAGTCCTAATTCGTTTGCAAAAAAATGGTGTCTTTGATCATGTCCTGATCAAGACACCATTTCTGATTTTTCTGGTACAAAGAAGTGCCATATGGTTCCTTGGCCTTTCTCGGTAAGGACAGTAGCCTTTCCTCCAAGCAGATTGCATCGTTCCATAATCGACCGAAATCCAAAGTGCTCAGTCTTTGATTTGTCGCTGACAGCAAAACCGCATCCATCATCTTGAATTGTTACTTCCATTGCTTTCTCATTTCGTTCAATCGTGATGATCACATTTTTTGCTTTAGCATGCTTGTGGATATTGGTAAATACCTCCTTTACAATACGTGCCAACTGTTCTTCAATCTTATCTGGCCAGGAACCGCACGTGTCTTGAACGTGAACTGAAGTTGAGATCCCTAAGCGCTCTTCAAGGCGAACGGCATTATCTCTAACGAATTGAATGAAATCAGTCTCAAGAACAAAATTTAAGTCATAAAGGGAACTACGAAGTTCATCGATGCTATGGTCAATGGACTCACTGATTAGCTTTAAGGAGTCAGCTATCTTCAAACAATCCGCCAATTTTAAAGAATCTGCAGTGCTTTCTAGGGTTGAAGTGGAATTTATAACCTCTTTTCGCATTCGCTTGATCTGCAAACTGGAGTAGGCCATATCTTGCGCAACGGTGTCATGCAAATCACGCGCAATACGTTCTCTTTCTTCGATCGTAAGTCGCAAGGCTTCATTCATCATGCGCTCCTGTTCGAATTTCTTTTGCGCAGATATGTCGCGTATCGCCATTAATAAATAACGACCATGTTCATATGGAATGTAGCTATAGCTCACACTGGCAGCAATCTGTTTTCCGTTTTGCTGCGTAATGGTCATCTGTTCTTCTGCGAGTGAGGTGTGATGACTTAAGGCAAAACACCCGAAGCAGTGGTTGTTTTGTAAACTATTTCCCTGTTCCGTTTTGCAATGCACGAGCTCACCACAAGTCACATGCCCAAGTTGCGAGCCACCAAACCATGTTATCGCTGTTTGGTTCATATACTGAACGCATAAGGATTCATCCATGACCACGTATCCGTCACTTGCACGTTCAAAAATAGCTTCGAATAAGGTCCGGTTAAGTTCACCTTGCTCCGTACACACTGTTGATGAAGGAATACTCATCGACTTCGTTCCAATCTCTACTTTAGAATCAAGTTCGGCATAGCCACTCATAGCGACGCCTCCTTGAAAAATTAATAAATAAGCACCAAACAATCACTGTAAACAGAAAAATCGTGCCAAAGATTGCGCCAAAGTAAGAAATACAGTCAAGTAAGAAGTACAATAAAAAAAGATAAATATGATCCTTTTAGCCTATAAAACAATTACGCAACGTCCATATGGATAGTATATCAGAAATTTAAGCTGTTGTGACCTGTGAAATTGTGTGCAATTGGCGAAATCATGAAATATATCTTGGTGGTTTGGGTGCCTGGAGTATCTTGGGAGTTGAAGATTTCGCCATTGAATATCCGGAATCTATGGTTAGATCAGCAGTCTATAGAACAAATCGTCTCCAGTTTAGCGATCTCTAGGACTATTGATCAGACTATGGGATTATGGTCGTTTTCAGTTGACTTCAGCCACAATTCGCAAGGTAGTCTGTGAGATTCTTCACAAAACCATTATCGCTAATTTTTATCTTTGTCGCAAGACGCGGACAATACTCTGAGAAATTATTGTCTCAAATGTCGCTCGTTGAATCGTATAGTGAGTTTCAAGATGAAAAGCAGAGAGTTGAGAATGATTTTTGTTAGGCCATTTGAATAAGCAGACAACACGCGCTTAGTCTTATCTTCTGGAAATTTCCCGGTTGTCGAATACGTTCGCGGATAGGGTGGAAACTACGGTAGGGACTATAAGCTGGATTTTCTGGCGTATAGGAGTTGTGCGATGGGACTGACCACAAGAAGCCGGCTGACGCGACTTATTTCGTTCCTGTGGCCTGGGAATGGGCGATTGAGATGCGATAGACCGTGCGATTCGGCGTAGTCATGCAGCATGAACGCCTATGATCGGCAATACGCCATCGGATCTGGCTTATGATGCACCGCCCGCCCGCCCGGGTGTGGCTACGTATGATAGCGTTTCGAAACCCAATGCATCCCCTACCAACCTAAAATGGTACAAACTTCCTCGTTCTTACAAGGTTGACTTTGGTTCGTGAAGATGATATAT
>DAHWJX010000158.1:0-13882 GCA_027343965.1 Caryophanales bacterium
ACGGATCTCATGAAATCGCTGTTGAATCGGTTCAAGGTGTGACACGACAGCTTCGGCCAATCCCTTTTTGAAATCCCCATAGCCTCTACCTTCGTACTGCTTTATGACCTCTTCGATCGTTTGTCCGGATACGGCAGAGTAGATCACAAGCAAGTTAGCTACTGCCGCTTTTTGCTCAGGGTCGTAACGTACCTCGCGCCCTGAATCCGTCACAGCGCGACTGATCTTTTTGCGAATCTCATCAGGTGTGTCTAATATTTCAATGCGACTGGCTGGATTAGGGTTGCTCTTACTCATTTTTTTCGTGGGATCATCCAAGGACATGATACGCGCGCCTTCTTTCATTAAGAGCACTTCAGGCACGGTAAATGTGTCGCCAAAACGAGCATTGAAGCGCAGCGCTAGATCGCGTGTCAGCTCAAGATGTTGTCTTTGATCATCGCCAACGGGGACGAGGTTGGTTTGATACAGTAAAATGTCGGCTGCCATCAAGGCGGGGTATGTGAACAAACCGGCAGAAACGCTATCTTTGCCTTCGGTTTTTTCCTTGAATTGCGTCATGCGGGACAATTCACCCATATACGCAACGCATTGCATCACCCAGCCAAGTTCAGCATGTTCTTTGACATCGGATTGAACAAATAAAGTGGATTGTTTAGGATCAAGGCCAACGGCTAAGTACAATGAGGCCAAATCCAAGATGCGTTCTCGCAGTTGTTTCGGTTCTTGCGCTACGGTGATCGCGTGCATATCCACGACGCAATAATAGCCTGTGGAGTCACTTTGGACGCTGACGAATTGTTTAAGAGCACCTAGGTAGTTGCCAAGGGTGATTTGACCAGAAGGTTGAATTCCAGAAAATACAACGGGTTGCATCGATCTCATCCTTACTTCTTTTTATCCTGATCTTCCCACACTGCGATTAGGGGTGTCAATTTCTAGATCACGAAGTTTTTAAAAAAATATGGTTTAGGCGGTTGCAAAAATGTCTGGTAATCGCTAATATAATGATTGTCGTTAGCACTCGATGACGTTGAGTGCTAACAAATTTGAAAGATGGAACATTGGAGGAGGTTTTTGCATGATTAAGCCACTCGGTGACCGCGTCGTTCTTCGCGCCGTTGATCGTGAAGAAAAGACCGCTAGCGGAATCGTCCTTCCGGATACTGCTAAAGAGAAGCCGCAAGAAGCGGAAGTCGTTGCAGTTGGACCGGGACGTTATGAAGATGGGAAGCTCGTTGCAGTTGACGTAAAAGTCGGAGATCGTGTGATTTTCTCCAAATACTCCGGAACAGAAGTCAAGTATGACGGTGTAGAGTATCTCGTCGTTCGCGAAGCTGATATTCTTGCTGTTGTTGAACGCTAAAAACGTTTTTACAGATATCAGCAGCCCATAAGGCTGCCTAGGTAATCCATTTCTTAAGGAGGTTTGACCACATGGCGAAAGAGATCAAGTTTAGTGAAGAAGCTCGTCGTGCGATGCTGCGCGGTGTCGATGCACTTGCCGATGCGGTAAAAGTGACCCTCGGACCACGCGGACGTAACGTTGTTTTGGAGAAGAAATTCGGTTCTCCTTTGATCACCAATGACGGTGTGACGATCGCTAAGGAAATTGAATTAGAAGATGCTTTCGAAAATATGGGCGCACAACTTGTCAAAGAAGTGGCCACCAAAACCAACGATGTTGCTGGCGACGGTACCACCACAGCGACAGTGCTTGCGCAAGCGATGATTCGTGAAGGTTTGAAAAATGTAACATCAGGTGCAAACCGGATGGTTCATCGCAAAGGTATTGAACATGCCGTTACAGCAGCTGTTGCAGAAATTCAACGCATTTCCAAGCCTGTCGAAGGCCGCGAAAGCATTGCCCAAGCGGCAGCTGTATCCGCTGGCGATGATGAAATTGGTCAATTAATCGCTGACGCCATGGAAAAAGTGGGCAAAGACGGTGTTATCACCGTGGAAGAATCCAAAGGATTCACCACAGAACTCGAAGTCGTCGAAGGTATGCAATTTGACCGTGGTTACATTTCACCTTACATGGTGACTGATTCTGACAAAATGGAAGCTGTTTTGGATGAACCGTACATCCTTATCACGGATAAGAAAATTGGCAATATCCAAGAAATCCTTCCTGTCCTTGAGCGCGTTGTGCAATCCGGCCGTCCGCTTCTGCTTGTGGCAGAAGATGTCGAAGGTGAAGCACTCGCTACGCTTGTCGTCAACAAACTGCGTGGTACGTTTACAGCCGTCGGCGTAAAAGCTCCTGGCTTTGGCGATCGCAGAAAAGCAATGTTGCAAGATATCGCTATTTTGACGGGTGGTCAAGTAATCAGCGAAGAGCTTGGCTTGGAACTGAAAAACACCACCATCGACCAACTCGGTCGTGCACGTCAAGTACGTGTATCGAAAGAAAACACCATCGTGGTGGATGGCTCTGGCAACCGTTCGGATATCGATGCCAGAATCAATCAGATCCGCGTGCAACTTGAGGATACCACATCTGATTTTGATCGTGAAAAATTGCAAGAACGCTTGGCCAAACTCTCTGGCGGCGTAGCCGTGATCAAAGTCGGTGCCGCGACAGAAACCGAACTAAAAGAAAAGAAATTGCGCATTGAAGATGCGTTAAACACAACCCGCGCGGCTGTGGAAGAAGGTCTCGTGGCAGGCGGCGGTACTGCTCTTGTCAATGTGATCAGAGCTCTCGATGCTGTGAGTGCAACAGGTGATGAACTGACAGGTGTTAACATCGTTCGTCGTGCCCTTGAAGCACCGATTCGTCAAATCGCTGATAATGCAGGTCTCGAAGGCGCCATCGTCGTCGAACGCCTGAAAAAAGAAGCGGTTGGCACAGGCTTCAACGCAGCGACTGGCGAATGGGTCGACATGTTCAAAGCAGGTATCGTCGATGCAGCGAAAGTGACGCGTTCGGCACTGCAAAACGCAGCCTCTGTTGCGGCGATGTTCTTGACCACGGAAGCGGTCATTGCTGACAAACCAGAAAAAGATAAGCCATTACCAGGCGGCGCAGGCGGCATGGGTGGCATGGATATGATGTAAGTCAACAAACCGGAGAACCCTCGCTATGGCGGGGGTTTTTTGTATCTTCGTTTCATGTTTGACCCTCTTTTGACCATCCGCCTATTTTGGGGCTGAAAAAGAGCGGCTGAAAGGCGTTCGGCAGATCGACTTTTCATGCCCTTTGAGAGATGGGTATACGTGTCTGCCGTGATCTCTATGGTCGCATGTCATGAAATCGGATGGGGTAAATCCAATTTATCGATAAGGTCGATAGGCGATAAAGCCGGGCTTATACAGCAACATTTGCGGACGGGTGATTGTATTAGCCAGATAATCCGTCGTATTGCTCGGAATTTCGTCGATCTGAAGGGTTTTTCTCAACATAAGCCAGAATTTCTTGCGAATCCAGATGCAATTCCCCCTACTAACATGATAAGCCAGCTTTTCTGGCTTAGGCCCACGCATCCGCGCATTCCTCTACGACGTAGTCGGGGGGATCTGACGTTTGCCATGTCATCGCATTCGTGAGTCTGTGGTTGCTCTATATTATTTAGTACGCAGTCCACCCCGCGTCAGCTGTGATCACTGTACCGTTTATAAGTTTCGAGTCATCCGATGCCAAAAATAGTGCCGCTGTTTTCGGCTCATTGGGTTGTTTTACGATTACTGTATCCAAACGCGGATATCCCGGTCATCTCCATGTCCGTCAATCCACGTATGACTCCCGAGGAGCAGTATAAAATTGGTCAGTCGTTACAGAAATTACGGGCTAAAGATATCTTGGTGATTGCAAGTGGGGGAACGGTTCACAATCTGCGCGCCGTAAAGTGGCAACAAGACCAAATAACTGACTGGGCTCTACAATTCGATTAATGGTTAGAGAAACACCTAAAGGAGTGGGATGTCGATTCGTTGTACCAATACGCCGCCTTAGCCACAGTGTATGGCAGTTTGGCTGATTCGCAGTTAACAAAAGTTAACAAAAACTTCTAGCGAAATTACCGATACTTTGTTATAGTATTCGGGTCTATAGGCATCAGGTAGACCATCACCGAGCAGGGGGAAAACTTTAATGATGGATGAAGTAATCGAACAAAAATCTTCGTGGCCGACATTATTTAAAAATCCTACCCTGTATTTTTCAACGAGAAGGCCGAAACTTGGTTTTGTGTGGCTGGCCGTGGCTTTATCGGTTGTTTCTGCATTAATGCAAGCTGTGGTTTATCCTTACATTTTACGTTCGCCGATCTACGTTCAACTCTTTTCTAAGATGAGTCATCAAGAAATCTTGGCGGCTAAGACGATCTTTCCCATATCAGCGATCGTCGGCGGGGTTATCACTCCGTGGATCAGTCTTGTCCTCCTCGGCTTCTTTTATTGGATTATGACCAAAGTATTTGGTTACAGCATTACCTACCGTAATGCCATGGCACTAGGGACCTACGTGGCTTTATTTCAATTGATCGGCACGGTGTTTAGCACCCTTGCCACCGTGATCACAGGTACATACATAGCATCGTTGCTGTCTCTTAGCACGATCATACCAAGTTCAGGCAGCTTGGCAAGCGTCTTGTCACGGATTAGCATTTTTGATATTTGGTCTGTTGTTATTGTCGTCATTGGCTTATCGGTTTTTACAGGAGCTTCGAAAAATAAAACGATGTGGATCGGCGTACTCGTTTGGATTATCTCGATGTTCATCTAGTAAGAGGGAGTGCATGGTTATGCAAGAGAAATCAACGACGGCATTGCCGGATATTGAAAAAACAGTTCTTCTTAATGCACCACTCGCGACTGTGTGGAATGCGGTAGCAACGTCACAGGGACTTACTGGTTGGTGGATGGAAAATTCGTTTGAAGCACGTGAGGGATTTGAATTTGTGGTGCATGCAGGAGCATTTGGGGACTCACCCTGTAAGGTGAGCGATCTTGATCCACCCTATCGATTGAGCTTTTTCTGGGGGAAGGATTGGAAGTTGACCTTTCTTTTGCACGGTAAGGATGGAGCAACGGAACTGACTTTGATTCATTCGGGATGGGATGCGCAAAAGGTAACAGAGTTTGGTCAATCGCATACGGTGATCCGCCAAGTGATGGATGGCGGCTGGGGCGATCTGGACAAACTTCGCAGCTACGTGGAAGGTAGTACGATATCCTCGTGATGCTTTGACCATAGTTGGGGAGCGAACTACGATGAAGTGGATTACCCAAGTGAATGAAATGATCGCGAGGCGTGTCACTCTAGCTTTTGGCTCGATGGGCATGACCTATCTTTTTCTAGTATGGAGTCTGCTGCCACTGCTTTACCCGCCTTCGCAAAACCTCGTCTTTTATACCTCAAGTGGTATCATCCAATTGGTTGCTTTGCCATTATTGATGGTCGGACAAGTAGTACTTGGAAGAGCGGCGGAGGACCGGGCACAGTCAGATCATGAGACGTTGATGGCAGAATTTGCAGAGATCAAATCGATGCATGAAGAACAAGCTAAAGAGCTTAAGGAGTTGCGAATCATTCACCATGATCTCTATATGCGCCACAACCAAATGGTGGCGCATATAGAGCAACTCCTTGATACGAAAGATGCATCAGAAGAATCCTAAGCTCGTTCGATCGACACTTTGGTGCCTTGCAGTGATGACGGGTCAGCGCGAGTGACGATCAAACGACGCAACATACGTGTACGAAGTTCTGGCACATGGCTAATGACACCGATCGTCAGCCGATCATGATGCAACCGCTCTAAAGCTGACATCACGACATCGAGAAGATCTGGATCGAGAGTCCCGAAGCCTTCATCTAAAAAGAAAAATTCTAACGGATAGCGCCCACGCAACTGCACTTGCGTCGAAAGTGACAGCGCAAGCGACAAGGATGTCAAAAAAGTCTCGCCGCCAGATAGTGTGCTCACTGGACGTAGCGTGCTGCCATTGTGATCATCTCGCATTAAAAAGCTGCCGTCATCATTAAGAACCAGAGCATAACGGCCATTGGTTAATTGCGCGAGGCGATCGGATGCCATGTGGGCGATGACTGTCATTTGTTCACGCGCCAGAAATTCCACGAAGTGATTGCCTGCAAAGAGATCGGAAAGTAATTTCGTCCGCGAAAATTCTACCTCAAGCTGCTTGCGTAAGGCTTCATAGTGCTGCCACTGTTGATTGCGCTCGCGCGTTAATGTGAGTTGCAAAGCGGTCGCACCGCGCATCTCAAGTGCTTCATGGTATGCGTTTTCCCTTTGCTGCAGTGTATCGATCACCTGTTGCCAGGAATCTTTTGTAATGTGACGCTCGGCTAAGGTCGCTATAACCTCTCGGCGTTTTTCAGCTAAAAGTCGCCCGTTTTCCTCAAATGCATTGAGTCCTTCAAGCACACGCTCGATATCCGCTTCTTCCATCCGTGCCGCGATGATCTCATCATCGCTAAAAAAACCTTCTCGATTCTTGACATCAGTAAGAGCCTCTTCATGTTTTGCGACATGCGATTTGGCATCAGCTAAACGTCCTTCAAGGCTTGCTTGCTCACGCAAACCCTGATCGAGTTGTGCTTGGCTTTGTTTGGCGGCACTTAGAGCCACCTCCACGGTTTTTTCAAGGTGTATAAGATCCTGCTGTACGTGCTCTAACGCATCACTTCGCGATAATCCACCAGTAATGCGTGTGAGCTGTGTTGTCTTTTGCGCGAGATCTTCTCGTAGATAATCAAGACTTTGTTCCTGGCGTATCAGTTGCTCATGGGCAGCGCGCATGACTTGTTCGACATTTTGCAGATCTGCTTCAAGCGTGCGCAGGACATCTTGTTGCTGTTGCCAATCTGACTGAGCCTGATGCCGTGCTTTGTCCATCGTGCTGATTTTGTCGAGTTCTATACGCAACTTGGCCGATGGGTCGTAGCTGTCTGGCGCGTCAAATTGCAGTGCCAGAGGTTTAAGACTTTCGAGCAACTTTTGCTGCGCTATTCGTGCTGCGCTCGTCGCTTCATCGAGCAAAAAGTGTACTTTTTGCAGTTCATCGCGAGCATTTTGTACCGATACTGCGGCTCCTGAAGCCATGCGTTCATTATCTTGCACGTTCGCTTGAAGTTGCTTTTCATCCTCATCGAGCGTTTGGATGACAGCATCAAATTCTTCGCGTTGTTTGCGTTCGCGCACGAACTGTTGGTGGGCTGATAGGATAAAGGCCGCAAACTTTTTTGCACGTTTTGCTCGCTCGTCGCCTGGAAAGTCGCTAGATAGAGGCTCATTAGGTAGAACATCGCTAGGTAATAGATCGCTAGGTAATAGCTCACTTGGCAGAGGCACGCTTTGCTGTGCTTGCAGCGCTTGTCTGATGGTGACTAGGCGCAAATGGGCATCTTCGATGCGCGCAGTCAATGTATCTTTTACCACCGTTTCGCGAACGATCGTATCGCGATAACGCGTACGTTTCTCCTCAAGTTCACGCATCGACTCGCCTTGTAGCGGCTCGCCTTCGAGTGGCGAGGAGTGCGCCCTTAAAGGTTGCGCTATCGAAGAGACATCGGTAGACGATGTGTGGGCAAGCGAAGGGTGCGTGTGCGAACCGCACACAGGGCAAGGGGCACCTTCAACTAACGACTGCGCGATGCGAATCACGGCGCTTTGCAACTCGCGGTCAAGGGATCTGGATAATGCATGAGAAAGGGATTCTTCGACATGACTTAGATCGCGGTTTGCTTGCTCAATGGCAATGAGGGCATCCGCTTTTTGCTTTTCCCATTCAGCCAAATCGTGTTGTATGGCAAGCCATTCGTTGCTGTATCGCTGTAATTCGATAAAAGCCCACTCGCGCTCTTGCAACAAAGAAAGTGCAGGGGGAGCTGTCGCGAGAAGCGCCTCGCGCCGGACGTGTAACGTCTCAAGTTGCTGTTGCCATACCACATGATCTTGCAAAATGACTGCAATGGCCGCTTCGGCTTGTTGCTGCACAGCTGTGCGCTCGTGTTGTGCCTGTAGCACCTTTTCTAGCGCATCGGCCGCCACTTGGCTTTGCTGTGCTAAGTTTGATGCATGCAACAATTGTTCGCGAAATAACGGATCCACTTGACTTGTGTCAAGAATCTGCGTCAGTTTGTGCAGATGTCCTTGTGTCTCACTGCGCTTTTTTGTGAGCATTTCTTGCTTTTCTTGCATTGCCACGTAATTTACTTTTTGCTGTTCAACTTGCTTGATTAAGCTATCCGCAGTGCTGCGGGATACGGCGATTACTTCTTCAAGGCCTGCTGCCTCCACAAGTTGTGCTTGTTTGGCGGTGAGAAGAGGACCTTCTTGTGTCCATGCTGCATTAGCTTGTTGTAACGTGGCTTTGGCTTCCAGCGTTTTTAACTCATCTTTTTGCAAGCGCTCGTTTACGTTTGCAAGTTCCCTTTGCAGCGCGTCTTGAGCTGATAAAGCTTCGTTGCGGCGTAGCAAAAAAGGGTGAACGAGTTTTGCTTGCTTCGCACGTTGAACTTTTTGCAACATGTCTTGCCAATAGGCTTGTTGTGTTTGTCGTTGTTCCTCTTTGGCGATTATGTCTTGTAAACTCTCTTGTAACATCCAAATCGTTTGTGCCTCTTTATGCTGTTGCTGCGCCTCTTGAAATGTTGCAAAAGCTTGTGTCGTAAGCTCTTCTTTTTGCCTTGCCTCAGCGGCGACGTTTTGCAACGCATCGGGTGTCGCGTCATCCAGTGTCAGTAACATTTCGTTCGCTTGCCGGATATCGTCGTTGAGCTTCTTTTTTGCTGCATTGACTTGATCGACAAAGCGTGTGCCATACTTCTCAAGACCAAAGATGCGTTCGAGCATCTGCGTACGCTCTTTCGGCTTTAATTGTAAAAACTCAGCGAACTTACCTTGTGGTAACACGACCGCACGCATAAAGTCATCTACCGATAAGCCGATGATCGACTCGATTTGCTCTGACACGCCAGATTTTGAGTCAGCCAGCACCGTGTAACCGCCGTCAGGATCCACTTCCATGATGCGACTGCTATGGTGGCGCACACTATGACCTTCTGCGCGCTTGAAACTGCGATCCACACGGTATCGCTTGCGTTCGTTGTCCGTCCCAATGAGAAACTCAAACGAGACGTTGATCTGCTTTTTGTTATGGTTAACAGAACCTGCCAAACCATCCGGGATATCACCATACAACGCGAGCGTAAGGCCATCAAGGATCGTTGATTTGCCGCTTCCTGTCGGGCCAAAGATGCCAAACATCGAAAGATCTGAGAGGCGTTCAAAGTCAATCGTCTGCTTGTCTGCGAAACTATGCAAACCTTCAATAGTGAGCGACAGTGGTTTCATTTTACAGCCTCCTGCATCTCTTGCGCCAAATGTAAGAAAAGATCAATTACCGCTTCTTCAGGCTCAGTGTGGTAGCGTTCCTTAAAAAAGCGCACGAACATTTCGGCAACGGACAGCCCTTGCGTAGTCGCCTCTTCTTGGGCTGTCTCAAGGGCCGCAAAAACCGGACGGATGTGAATAATCCCAGGGTGTTGGCTGCGCAGTCTTTGGGCCATCTCTTGCGTAAATGCCTGATCAAGAAAAATCTCAAGGTCAATAAATGCATCTTGGTTTCGCGTTTCACCAAGAAAGTTGATGGCTTGGGCTAAGCCGTGCTGTGCGCGATAACGTAGCAAAGGTTTGCCACAGGATAAAGGCAGTTCGTTAATGATCGCCTTTGCCCCAGGCGTGACGTCGATCACGGTAACCGATTTTTGCTGCGAAGCCTCAGAAAAGCTATACGCTAAGGGTGATCCCGCATAACGCGCAGGCGCTTTTGTGCCAGACACCACCTGCGGGCGATGGAGATGCCCTAAGCCGATATAGTCAGCATCAACGGGAAAGACCGACGGATCAACGGCATAGGTGCCCCCGACTTGAATCGGGATCTCCGATTCCGACTCAAGTCCACCCATCACGTACAGATGGCTAAAAGCAAGGTTGACTGCATCTTGTCGATACTGTGTCGCCAAAGTGGCAAAGAGGCGCTGAATCCGCTGGTTGTACATCTTTAGAACCACATCATCAGCTAAAGAGTCTGAGAGCATTTCATTGAGCCGCGCTTCCGACGGATAGGGCACTGCAAGCACGATAGCACTATGATCACAAGAAGGCACATGCACTTCACACCAAGAAGGCCCTGCCGCGACGCGCTCCACCGTGTCTTTGTTGTAAGACGTAGCGTAAAGCGGGCTGTTAGGAAGGCCAAGCAAGGTGATGCCATGGCGATTTGCTAAAGGGGCTGGAGCGCTAATGCGATCCGGGTTATCATGATTGCCAGCGAGCACGATAACACCACGCCGTCCATGGTCAGATAAGCGTTCTAACGCTTCATAAAAGAGTTGCTCGGCGACGGCTGAGGGGTTGACCGTTTGGTAAATATCTCCTGCAACCACGATCAGATCGATTCTTTCATCCTGACAAATCTGGCACAATTCATCGATAAATTGCACCTGTTCGCTCATGCGATCGCGTCCTTCGAGCGTCTTGCCCAGGTGCCAATCAGCTGTATGCAAAATGCGCAAATCGTTCACTTCCCTTACGTCAAGCGGATAAGTACAATAGCACTATGAAATACATACCGTTGCAAAAACGAAAAGGCATGATCATCATCATGGCTGTGCTGTTTCATTATGCAGGGATTCTTGTAGGCATGCTGCTTCCTGTTGCTACCGTATCATCGTATCGGCATGTCACGGGAACATGGTTTGATCATTTTCTCCAATGGGATGCGCTGTGGTACTATGCGATCGGTCATTACGGATACATCATGCCACTTTTTGCACAACATGCGTTATTATCGATCACCAACGCGATCCCGCTCAATCCACCGTTAAAAGCTGCCGCGTTTTTCCCAGGCTTGCCTTTCGTGATTAAGCTGATCGGAACTATCCCGGCGCTCTTTCTTGGCAATGCGCTCTTTATCCTTTGTGTGATACTACTTTATAAAATGGTTGATCGCGAAGTCGATGCGAAGACAGCCATGGTAAGTGTACTTCTTTTTGCGGTCAATCCTGCCAGTCTTTATTTTACTGCACTCTACTCAGAACCGTACATCGTATTTTGCAGCATGGTTATTCTTTACGCTATGCAAAAAGAGACTCGACGTGGTGATCGTATCGCGTTTGTACTTTGCGTGTTGTGGCCGATCTATATCGCGAAAAATTTCATAAAACAGCGTCATGGAAAAGTATGGTTTGGAACGTTTTTTGTGCTATTTTTGATCGTAACGATGATCGGGGCGGCGCTGTATACGCATGGACAATTTTATGAATGATGAAGATAACAGAGAGATCTTGCACATCGATATGAACGCCTTTTATTGCGCTTGCCATGCGGCAAAGGATCCCAACCGCTATAAAGGCGTGCCCACCGCTGTCGCCGGCAATCCTGAGACTCGCCATGGCGTCATCGTGACGGCAAGCTATGAAGCGCGAGCGCGCGGGGTCAAAGCAACGATGCTTGTCATGCAGGCACAACGCCTATGCCCTGAACTTATTATCATCGCACTAGACTTTGATTTGTATCGAGCCTACTCGCGTCGCGTGATGCAACTTGTCATGCAGTATACACCGCAAGTGGAGGTAGCGAGTATCGACGAATGTTTTGCGGATGTGACCTTTAGTACAGCGTTTGGCGATGCGGTCACGATCGCAAAACTTCTGCAGGCGCGGATTCTCACCGAGATTGGGTTGCCTGCAAGCATTGGTGTTGCGAACAATAAATTCTTGGCGAAAATGGCAAGTGACATGAAAAAGCCACTTGGCATCACGACCATCTATACAAAAGATGTGCCGACGATGCTTTGGCCAATGAATATCAGCGACATGTTTGGCGTAGGGACAAAAAGCAGTGAGCGACTCAAACGTCTTGGTATGAGCACGATCGGGGATTTGGCTCATGCGGATGCGCAAAAATTGTTTCGCGTGTTTGGCCGTCATGCACTCGATCTGATCGCCCATGCAAACGGCTATGATGATGCACCCGTCCGTCATGAGCGCGCACAGGCAAAAAGTGTCGGCCACTCGGTAACTCTCGCTAAAGATGAACAAGAGCAAAGCCCCTTACTCGTCGTGCTCATGAACCTGTGTGATCAGGTGGGACGCAGGCTGCGTAAAAAAAACCTGCTTGGAAAGACGGTGACGCTCACGCTTCGTTATGCCGATCGAAAAACGGTCACACGTGCTTTCACGATGCCTGGGCCAAGTGACATAACGGAAGATTTTTACGCTTGTGCAAGGCAACTTATCAAGACGCATTGGACGGGACAGCCGATACGGTTGCTTGGTGTCAGCGTGTCCAATCTGCTTGCGCACGAACAGCAGCTTTCAAACGCTACGCAATTGAGCCTTTTTGATGAAGAGATCCATGTTGAGCCACAAGATGATATGCGCCGCCATCTGACGCAAGTGATTGATCAATTGCGTGATCGATTTGGCGAAGATGCAGTGCTTAAAGGACGTATGCTGATGCCATCGACAAGCGCCACGCTTCGCAACCATCGTGTGCGCGGCACATCGCTGCAAAAAGATGAATGACGTGCCATGTGGGTGAACGCCAGCGTCACATGGTATATACTTGGACTTGCCAAGAGAGTACCAATCACTGCCTTAAGGGGGCACTACATAATGAATAGACGAGGTTTAACGATCTTTGGCGCAACAGCAAGCGTAGTCGTTCTTGGCGTTGCAGCTTATGCATCAAGTATTCATCCACGTGTTACAGGACAAGCTGCGGCGCTGCCCAACCAATCGCTCACCGTGGCGATGACGACGGATGTCAGTGGACTCGATCCGCAAACGACAGCGTCTGCGTCGACGTTTGAAGTGACGAACAACATCTTCGATACGTTGCTTCAGACTGATACGAAAGGTCATTTGCACCCGGATCTTGCTTTATCATGGCAACCATCGCATCACTATACGACATGGACGCTGACGTTGCGCCCGCATGTCTTATTTCAAAATAATAAACCGTTCACCGCATCCGATGTCGTGTATACGTTTCAGCGCATTTTAAATAAAGCAACAGTGGATCCAAATATCGGGGATTTTTCTTCAATCGCAAAAGTCGTGGCCAATTCACCGTTGCGCGTAACGTTTACGTTGCGCCAACCATACGCGCCATTTTTGTCTTCCTTGGCGTTGCCATGGGCGGCGATCTTAGAAAAAGGAACTGGCCCTACAGAAAAGACGAATCCAATCGGTACGGGACCCTACGAGCTTGTCAAATGGACGCCCCAACAATCGGTTGTCTTGAAACGGTTTGATCGGGCTTGGGATGTCAAACAAGCGAAAATTAGCGAAGCGACATTTATGGTGGTGCCAGATCCCTCCACGCAATTGCTCGATCTGCAATCAGGTATGGTCGATGTCACGACGATTGCCGCATCCTCCGCCGAGCAAGTGAAAAATTCGCCGAACTTAAAATTACTGGTCACACCTTTAAATGACGTGCAACTGATGGCGATGAACAATAAAGTGAAGCCACTGAATAATATCCTGGTGCGAAAAGCAATCGAATACGCTGTGAATAAAAATGCGATCATTCAGGCGGTTGATTTTGGTTATGGCAGTGTGATTGGCAGCCACATGCCGCCAAATAGTCCGTACTATGTGAACCTGACGGGTTACTATAAGCAAAACCTCACCAAAGCGCGCGCACTTCTTGCTAAAGCTGGTTATTCGCACGGCTTGACCCTGACAATGGATCTGCCGCAACCGTATCAGATTCACGTGCAGACTGGGGAAATTATCGCGCAACAGCTAAAGGCGATCGGCATTACGGTGAAAACGAACATCATCCCGTGGTCACAGTGGTTATCAAACGTGTATCTGGGGCGCCGTTATCAACTGACA
>DAHWJX010000164.1:0-5657 GCA_027343965.1 Caryophanales bacterium
CTGTTTTACCCAATGCACGGATTTCCATTTTAATGTTCTCCTCCCCTGCGTGCGATTTCGGCAGCACTCATGTGTTGAAAACTTCCTTTGCAATCATCATAGCAGACATTGCCTTCGCCCAACCTGCGTAAAAAGCCAGATGGGTAATGGCTTCAATCAGCTCCGCCTCGGAAAGACCGTTTTGTTTTGCTAAATTCAAATGGGATTTCAGTTGTTCTGTATTTCCGCTTGTAAGTAGACAGGAAACCGTAATCAAGCTACGGTCGCGTGGTGAAAGCTCCTTGCGCGCCCATACATCTCCAAATAATACCTCATCGGTTAATTGCGCCAGTTTCGGTGCAATATCTCCAATCAGTTTCTGTGCACGGGTTAACTCTTTTGAATTTGACATCTCAAATCTCCTCCTTTGGCTGACAGCGAGCCCCGAGTCTGCTTTTCTCTAATTGTCGTTTTGCATATCGATCTTCCTTTCAGTTGGTCGCCAAGATTACCGTTCTTGAATTGTAGGGCGAATGATCATTTCATTATGGTAGGCAACACAGCCGCAATGCCATAGAGAACGCCTTTGATGTTGACATCAATCTTGCCAAACTCTTTCAGAACAAGCTCAGCCAGCGCTTCCATTTGTTCATATGAAGCCACATCGGTCACATGGTAAATCGCGTGACCACCACTGCTTTGAATTTCTTCCTGCAACTTCTTCAATCGTTCTTCACGACGCGCTGCGAGAACCAACATTGCACCTTTCGAAGCAAGTTCTTTTGCAGTCGCTTCTCCAAACCTTCGGCATCTTTATTATGAAACAAATAAAAAAAAGACCGTTATCCCATTTGTCTCAAATCATTGCATAATCCTCTCACGACCACTTAAGAAATCCACAAATGGCGTTATAATTGAACCATCAAGAATGATGGAACGAGGCGGAATTTGTGATTGAACATATAGATAAACGACAGAATGAGTTCGCCAAACTCATTGAACGTCACGTAGACAGAGAGGGTGTTAGCGCGACTGCAATCCCGTCTTTATATTTCATCCGTCGCTCGAATGTGACCGAACCAAGTCATGGGGTTTACAAGCCTGCCTTATGCATTGTGGCTCAAGGGGCGAAGGAGGTATGGTTGGCACAGAAACGTTTTATGTACAGTCCTGCCGATTACCTTATTTCATCTGTTGACTTACCTGTTACGTCCCAAGTCACTGAAGCCTCATCCGACGTTCCGTATTTGAGTCTCAGGCTTGAATTTACGCCGGGTGAAATCCTGGAGGTTCTAAGGGATTCCGCAATCAGGGTTGGACCGAAAGAAAATGCAAAGCGAGGCATGTTTGTCAGCCACATGGAATCACCTTTGTTGGATGCGATAATCCGGATGGCTCGTTTGCTAGACAATCCTGAGGATATCCCAGTGCTTGCGCCTCTATTTACAAAAGAAATTCTATATCGGGTTATGCAAGGACAGCACGGAATGGCACTCGGGCAAATAGCGGTAGAAGGAAGCAACACCTACCGAATCAGAGACGTTATCGGGCACATCATGTACAACTTTGATCACTCGTTCCGGATTGAGAAGCTTGCCGAGATAGCGAACATGAGTGTTCCTTCGCTTCACCGGCACTTTAAAGAGGTAACTGCGATGAGCCCCATTCAGTTTCAAAAAAAATTAAGACTGCAGGAAGCCCGGCGTCTATTACTTGCTGAGTCAGCCGATGCCGCTGATGTCGCATTTCGGGTTGGTTATGAAAGTCCATCGCAATTCAGCCGCGAGTATTCCCGCATGTTTGGACTTCCGCCGATAGAGGATATTAAGCGCCTTAGGTCGCCATCGGTCCGAATTGATCCCTGGAATTCCAATCATGATGGTCTTTGTGCGGCATCGGAGCAAGAAGAATGAGTGGTTGGCGATTCTCAGCACGGACACCACACTCACTGTCGAAGAGATCATCCGGATTTACGGGATTCTCTGGGACATTGAGGTGTTTTTCAAATGCACGAAGTCATTATTGCGACTCCAAAAAGAGTTTCAGGGGCGTTTTAGTATCTATGAAGACTTGGGCACTCTGGCATACTTACATTATGATGATTCCGGTGTACGGGCATCATCCCACCCTATATTTGCGACTACTATGCCTTAAATATCAAATAGGACAACGTGAAAATTCCGAAGCAGCCAAGGAAGAGATCATGTCGGTTACTTATCGATGTCGTTCTTTATGTTCTGAAATGTCTCATCGAAATCTATCCGATTTTGCACGGTGGGTGCACCAACTTTCGAGCCATGAAAACGTGATTTGCCCATTTCCCTTCAGAGCTATTTTTTCACGCATTAGGTACAACTTGTGTTTGTGGTTTGCGTAGCCACATCTGGCGTGATAAGGCCGGATCTCGTTTTCCTTCGCGTATACGTTATTTACGCCTATTGCTCATCAAGATCAGCTCCTTTTGCTATAAAAGTATCCGCTTGAGTTGTCGATATACTTCATCATCATTTACGTCGTATACAATTCGATATTCTTTAATGTCTACACGATAATAGGAATATCCCTTTAACTGCTTCGAATCATGCGGATAAGGCTCTGTTAAAAGTCTAAATACCGTTGTAACAACTTGGCGAAATTGCTTAGGTGGCAGGGTATCTAAAAAATGACGTGATATATTACTCAGTAGGAGTTTCATTTAGTCGTTCCGTAATCCACAATGCAGTTTCATTAGCGCCCATAAATCCTTCAGTGGCAGCTTTTTTAGCCTGCTCTCCCCATCAGGCGTCCTCTAGCTCCTGAAACCGTTCATAGTCCTCATAAGTCTCAAACCGCTTAGATTCCGCCCATACTCTGCGTACACAAAAATGGCTTGCCAATGATTAGGTCATTTGCAAGCCATTTCGTTTGTCTGTTTCTTTCCACTCCAAAACGGAACCTGCGAGAATAATCTACTACGTTGCTTTTTGCTTAAGTTTTTCTACTGCAGACTTTTTTCACGGACGGAGCTGATGGCACTGCGGTCAAACACCACTTTGGTGCCATCATTGACACGCAACGTGACTGTTTTATCGTCCATCTTAGCGATAACGCCGTGCATGCCGCCTATCGTTACTACCGTATCACCTTCGCCTAAAGCATTAAGTAAATTCTGCCGATCACGCTGCTTTTTTTGTTGTGGTCGCAGCAGCAAAAAGTAGAACAGCACAACAATAACGACTAAAGGTAAATAGCTGGCTAGTGATTGCATAAAATGTTTTCCTCCTAATCGTTGGCTTGCTCATAGCCGTATTTGGAAAAAAATGATGCACGAAATGCTCGCAACGTACCTTGTTCAATAGCATTTCGGATGCGTTCCATCAATTTTACCAGAAAATACACATTATGATACGATGTTAATCGAATTCCGAATGTTTCGTCAGCCTTTACTAGATGACGAATGTACGCACGCGAATAATTTTTACACGTGTAGCAATCGCATGCCTCATCGAGCGGCGCAAAGTCGCGCGCATAGGCGGCATTGCGTACGACACGCTTGCCTTTTTCCGTAAATACGGTCCCATTACGAGCGATCCGCGTCGGCAATACGCAATCGAACATATCTACGCCACGAAGCACACCTTCAAATAAATCATCAGGAGACCCTACCCCCATGAGATAACGAGGCTTGTGTTTGGGTAAAAGCGGTGTTGTAAATTCCAGCACGTCATACATAATGGGCTTCGGTTCGCCAACACTTAGTCCACCGATAGCATAACCCGGAAAATCCAACTCTACAAGTTGACTTGCCGCAAGTTGACGTAAGTCAAACTCCATTCCACCTTGCACGATACCAAAAAGCGCCTGTTCGCCCTTTCTCTGATGAGCATCAAGACACCGTTTTGCCCATCTTGTGGTGCGTAACAAAGATTGCTGTACATACTCGCGATCGGCTGGGTAGGGTGGACATTCATCAAAAGCCATCATGATATCGGAACCCAGCGCATTTTGGACGGTGATGGAATCCTCTGGTGACATAAATAAAGGTTCGCCAGAGATGTGGGAACGAAATGCCACGCCTTCTTCGGAAATCTTGCGTAGCGATGACAGGCTAAAGACTTGAAACCCACCGCTATCCGTCAAAATTGCCCCTGGCCAATTCATGAAACGATGTAAGCCGCCAGCTTCTTTCACGATGTCTTCCCCAGGTCGCAAATGGAGATGATATGTATTGGACAATAAGATTCCTGCACCTGTTTGCGCTACTTCTTCTGGGCTGAGTGTTTTTACTGTGGCTTGCGTACCTACTGGCATAAACACCGGCGTTTCAATCGTACCATGTGGTGTGTGCACACGTCCACGACGTGCCATACTATCTTGACTCTCTTGCAATAGTTCAAAATGAACCGGTTCTTTCATCAAGTCATCTCCTACAAAACTTCAAAGAATCAGCATCGCATCACCAAAGCTGAAGAAGCGGTAATGTTCTTCTACGGCCATCTCATACGCCTGCATCAACCGTTCTTTACCTGTTAACGTTGACACAAGCATAAGCAAGGTAGACTTTGGCAAATGAAAGTTGGTGATAAGCGCATCTGTCGCACGAAGTGGCACGCCAGGATAGATAAAGATGTCGGTCCAACCTGTCACAGCATCTTGAGGTAGATGCTCACGGTCCGGCACTATGCCCTGCTCTTCCATCAAGAGCCATGCCGATTCAAGAGCACGTACCGTAGTTGTACCTACGCTCACTATACGCTTACCTGCTTCGCGCGTTTTGACGATAGCCTCGATCACTTCGGGATCTACACGATACCATTCTTCATGCATGTGATGTTCTTCGATACGATCACTTTGCACAGGACGAAATGTCCCCAATCCGACGTGCAACGTGATGAAAAGAATATCAACGCCCTTTTGCTTAAGTAATTCCAGCAACTCAGGCGTAAAATGAAGGCCAGCAGTGGGTGCCGCCACAGACCCTTTTTCTTTAGCATACACGGTTTGATAACGCAAAGGGTCTTCTAGTTTTTCACGGATATAAGGCGGCAGCGGCATTTCACCTAACTCATGTAGCAGTTCATCAAGATGTTCACCGTAGGCTGAAAAACGGATCTGTCGTGTGCCACCAGCGCCTGTTGCTATGATGTCTGCACTGAGACGTCCATCCCCAAATAGAATTCGATGCCCTGGTTGCAATCGCCTACCTGGTCGAACGAGTGTCTCCCATGTGCCTTGCTCAGCCATTGGCCTAAGGAGCAAAAGTTCTGCTGCAGCGCCGCTTCCCTCCTTGACGCCAAACAAGCGTGCAGGAATCACGCGTGAGTCGTTTGCGACAAGCAAATCACCTGGTGAGAGAAACTGGATAAGATCGTAAAAATGTACATGTTCGATATGATCTTTACTTCGATCCAATACCAAAAGTCGCGATTCACTACGGACAGCCGTGGGGTGCTGAGCAATTAGCTCTTGCGGTAACACAAAATCAAAATCATTCGTATCCACGTCACTCACCTACCTCTAACATTTTGCACTATAGCATAGGAGGAGCGTATAACCAAATCGTTCAGTGTGGTGATTTACCTGATTTATTGTCGCTGTGATGTGCCCTGCCAGAGTTGTCGCCATGGTGCGAACGATCTCCACCACCGTCGTGGTGCTTGATCGTGTGATGCTTGATCGTGTGGTGCTTGATCGTGTGG
>DAHWJX010000165.1:0-4488 GCA_027343965.1 Caryophanales bacterium
AGATCGACCTCTCGATGCAGCAGTTCTGCCGCTTCTTGCGCGATCAGATACTGCTCGTAAGGAGGCTGCGTCATGTCGGAGAGAAACGCCAAGTCGATGTCACTATCTGCTCTCAGTTTGCCACGGACAGCGGATCCAAAAAGGTAAACCGCAAAGGGATGTATGCGTGCGTCCAGGAGTTCCACAACACGCCCAAGGTCTAATGTGTCATTCGTATTCTCGAACAGTAAATCTCACCTTCTCAGCAGTTCGCCATTTATATCCATCATACACACTAAGGCAAAATTTCACACTGTCTGTTTTGGATCGAATAAAAAGTGAGCCACATCGCTTTCGATTCCATCGCATCAAATTTTTCCAGCGTGTTATTCGTTATGACGGGAAGCTGGTATACTAGACATTGTGCTGAGTTGTGCTGAAATAGACGACATAATCTTGCTTAATGTATGGGCCTTCCCTCATTGAGAATAATAGACCGGGTTTTATGGCTAATTCGTGTTCGTTACACCCTCCATAGGTATATGGATGGGCGATTAAGCCGCTAAATGTGGCTTATTTTCTTCACCCGGGTGCCCTCTTGGAAAATAGGCGCGTTTTCCCGGTTAAAGTGTCACGCTGAACCTTCGGGACAGTTGCCCCGTCCTCAAAATTGAGCATCTAGCATTGGTTCCTGCCTTTGGGTTTGCTATCATGTTTGATTGGCAGTCTAAAATTAGTTGAATATTTTATTTAATTTGTAGAATATTCGGTCAAAGGGGTGGGGCCATGGCGTACAAAGACACTTTACGGAAAGCTGGCAGAAAGATGGATTTTATTTTTACCCCCCACTACAGGATCACAAACGCAACCGGGCGAGCCCTCACTTTCTGCTTTGACCGAACAGGAGATTAGCGAACTTTTGATGATCGGCGGCTGATTTTTCACAGGTTCATGATCTGCGCGAAGAGTCCCCAAGAACCAATTCCCCAGGTACCATTTGTGAGTCAATGCTTGAAGAGGATTCACCATAGATTTGTTTCCAAAGAGATTGAATAGCAAGCGCCCCTATCTTTTTTTCATTCTGCCGGATGTGCGTAAAATGCCACGGCATGGCGCCAGTTGACGGTCCGTCAAAGGTTACGATAGAGAGATCATCAGGGACTTTTCGCAAAAGCATTGCGCTCGCTGCATAGGCATACATAGAGAAGTTGTACTCTGCCGCTAAGATACCAGTTACATCACGATGCTGTTTGAGAAATTCGACGGTTAGATGGATACACGATTCCATATATTTATGGTCCTGACTGGCCAGCCTATCGTCTGAAAATATCTCGGGACATAGCTCAGGGTTGACATCCAAGCCAGCCTCGCGAAGTGCAGTTTGGTATCCCGCATAGCGTTCTTCAAGTGTCACGGTTCCAGCAACGGTATGAGAAAGAAAGGCGATTTTTTCATGACCACTTGCGATCAAGTGCTGTGTAAGTAGATAGGCAGCATGGCGATTGTCCGTCGTAAAGTATGGGATAGGTATTCGAGGAAGAAAGCGATCGACGAGCGTGATCGGGAATCCCTCGAGTGAGAGGCGAAGTATCTCTGGATTGTAATATTCTCCATTAACAGGATAGATGATCAGCCCTTTCACGCCTAAAATAGTGAGTTGTTGGATCGCTTCTTGCTCTAGGACGGGATTGCCATAGGTCCGTTTCGTGATGAGCAGTCCACCACGGCGGCTAACTTCATGCTCAAGGGTAGAAAATAGGACAATTCCGTAGGTATCGCGAATATTCGGAAAGACATAACCGATCAAGGTGGGATGTTTGGATAGCGATGGCATGACATCAGGTTTATCCTCTGCACTTGGTACGGTACTGGTAACAAATGTGCCCTTTCCCCGTAGGCGTACCACGAGACCTTCATCAGCTAACATCTTGAGCGCATGCGTCGTTGTAATGCGGCTGACTTCATACTGTTGTGATAGTGTGATTTCGGAAGGTAAAAGTGTGTCAGGAGCAAGCTTTCCCGATAGAATTTCCTCACGTAATTTCGAATAAATTTCTTCGTAGAGCGGTCGTTGAATTAACATAAGTAGCACTCCAAATCTTTAAATGTTATATATAATATAGCATTTAAAACGGCCTCTAAGAAGGCTTATTTTAAAATTAAATTGCACAAACCACATTTGACTTATTGACATATAGCAAATAGAGATAGTAGTATAAAAGTGCAATTTTAGAAAATTCAACATGTAACCGCTTACTGATAATAATCATGAGGGGGAAATGATGAATGGTTGGTAGAAAGGTTTGGGTTCCCGTGATGGGTTCCTTTCTTGCTGCAGGTACACTCTTTGGTAGTCTCGTCAGTGGGATGGCAAGCGCAGCAACAGTCAAGCACGATGCTTTCAAGGGGCAGACGATAACGATTGCCTATCAGCAGTTTGGTGGTGGGCATCAAACGCAAGATTGGCTGGCATCCGTAAAGCAACAATTTCAAAAGATGTACCCAGGGGCCAATGTTATCCTGGAGCCGATTAATGCAAGTGAAAATGACTACTACACCAAACTTGATCTGATGAATCAATCCACGAGAACTGCGCCTGATGTTATGGTGGAGGATACATTTCTTGTGAATTCTGATGCGAGTGCTGGCTATCTCATGCCTATGAACAAGTTTGTAAACAGTTGGCCGGATTGGAAAAAAGACTACTATCTTCCGATGAAACAAGCAGCCGAGTCTACCAATGGTACTGTATACGGAGTTCCCTTCAACACAGATACCCGTGGCATTTGGTATGACAAGGTACTTTTCAAAAAACTCGGTTTGCGTGTGCCTTGGCAACCTCATTCATGGAATGATGTCTTGAAAGTGGCTAGGTTGATTAAGTCGAAAGCACCAGGCGTTACGCCTCTTTGGTTTTATAGCGGTAAGCCGATGGGTGAGGCATCAACCATGCAAGGATTTGAAATGTTGGATTATGGAACGAAGAATTTCCTCTATGATGACAAAACCAAACGTTGGATTGTGTCTTCCCCAGGCTTTGAAAACTCACTGAATTTTATCAAGACCATCTTTACGCAAAACTTAGCTGAGTCCTTGCAAGATGCTTTGACGCCGCAGTCCTCGACCATCGCCGCACAACAGTTAATGCCTAAGCAAAAAGTCGGCATGTTAATCGATGGGGAATGGACTTACACCAACTGGCTTCCTACGGGTCCAACGCCTTGGCCACAGTGGCACAATGTGTATGGCCTTGCCAAAATGCCAAACCAAAATGGTAACGGTTATACATCGTTGAGTGGTGGCTGGACGCTCTCCATTTCGTCCAAGTCAAAGCACGCCCAAATGGCTTGGGATTTTATTAAGTTAGCTTGCGATAAGACCAATACCCTGAAGATTGATTTGTTGGATGCAAACGTCACACCTCGAACTGATGTAGCAGCGATGTCAGCCTACAAATCAGCGGGCTATGGAATTTTGAGTTTGGCTTCCTCATTCAATGCGTTTACGCATTTTCGTCCGGCCTATGCACAGTACCCATCCATATCGAATGACATCCAGTCTGCCATGGAAAATGTCATGACAGGTAGCGCGAGTCCAGCGCAGGCGATGCAGCAATATGCGCAACAGGTGACGAATTATGTCGGCAAGTCGCACGTTGAATCAGTGAAGTGATTTTGTTGTGGGGTGGGGTCGTCTGTGTCCCACCCCATGCTATTGCTTAGCGAAAGGAGTCTATCATGGCTACTGTGATGCCTGTTGCCGGAGAAGTTGTTGCTAAACGTGGGCGCCGCAAACTATGGCGAACGCTAGCTTTTCTGGCTCCTGCTAGTATCGTCATGCTCATTTTTTATTTTGGGCCGGTACTTTGGACTTTTTATATTTCTTTCACGAATGTAGCCCTCACAGGTCCAACAGCGAGCCATTACCAATGGACAGGTCTACGCAATTTTCAATTGATGTTTGGCAGCGGCAGTTTTTGGAATGCTGTGCTCGTGTCACTTTGGTATTTGATTGGGTCGGGTCTGATTGGTCAGACTGTGTTAGGACTTTTGCTTGCTCTCCTTATGCAAAAAGCGAATTCCGTGGTGCGAGCGGTTGTGGGTGCCCTCGTGATTGCTGCGTGGGTGATCCCGGAGATCGTCAAGGCATTTACCTGGTTTGCTTTTCTTAATCAAAGCGGGACATTAAATTCTTTCCTTCAAGCACTTGGTGTGCCTAATCCCCCTGCGTGGCTTTTTACGCAACCCTTGTTGGCCGTGATTATTGCCAACACATGGGCTGGTACCGCCTTTTCGATGATGATTTACTCCGCTGCTCTAAGTGGTGTGCCTAGTGAACTTATCGAGGCTGCAAAAATCGATGGCGCTACGTTTTGGCAAGGACTGTTTCGCATCACACTACCTGTCATTAAAAATTCTATCATGACAAATACCGTTCTCATTACCTTGCAGACACTAGGCGATTTTACTTTGATCTTTGCGATGACAGGTGGAGGTCCAGGAACGCAAA
>DAHWJX010000090.1:0-5415 GCA_027343965.1 Caryophanales bacterium
TTGTGCGGAGGCAGCTGTTGGCCCGACTTCATAGGACAATTTTACCGCTTCTTCTTTGAATTCTTTGTCATACACTCGCATCTGGATTCCTGCCTTCTTTTTTTATCATTGTGTCCAGATTTACGAGTTTACTGACTCAACTAAAATGATACTGCTCCAAAGTGAAGAAGTGTTCTATTTGTATAAAACGCACTTAACGTAATGGTGATTACCGGCATCTTTAAGAGGTGGCGGAGTTTCAAGACATTGTGATTGAACATGCGGACAGCGAAACTGAAATGGGCAACCTTGGATTTTAACCGCCAAATCTGGCGGTTCACCAGTGAATACAGAAGCATCCAATTCCCCTACTCCTCGCCGATCAGGATCTGGTGCGGCCTGAATCAACAATTGCGTGTAGGGATGCAAAGCATTTTCCACAATCGTCTCTGATGGCCCTTCTTCAATAATTTCACCAGCATACATCACAGCAATCCGTGTTGCCACATACCTAGCGCTTGCAAGATCATGCGTGATATAAAGATAGCCAATACCATATTGTTCATTCAAAGACAGCATGAGATTCAATACGCCAAGCCGTAAAGAAACATCAAGCATCGATACAGGTTCATCGGCCAAGACCAATTTGGGTCTGCCTGCCAACGAACGAGCTAAGGCTATACGCTGACGTTGACCACCAGATAGCTCATGGGGAAATTGTTGCAAAAAGTTTTCAGGCGGTGTTAGTCCCACTTGCATTAAGGCTTCATAAAACAAATTGTCGCGGTCTCGTTGCGACATACGACGAGCGCTGAGCGGCAAGCTACGCTGAAGTATCGTCCTTACAGAATGTGCTGGGTTCAAGGAAGCAAACGGGTCTTGAAATAGCATCTGCACCTTCTCACGATATTCTCTAAGTACCCTTCCCCCAGCTTGGGTTACATCTTGTCCATCAAAAATCAATTGCCCCTCATCGGGTGCATAGAGTCTCATAATTGTACGTGCTAACGTCGACTTTCCAGAACCTGACTCACCAACAAGAGCTACAATCTCCCCTTTTCCTATCGTTAAGCTTGCACCTCGTAGTACATGCGAAATTTTTTTGCTTTGAATAAATCGTTTATGCACCCTATCAATAATAAGTGCTCCTTGTGCATCTGTTGTGAGGGCTTCATTCGCTCGTGTGGCAGCATTTTTTGGATATGAACTCATATACGTGCCTCCTTCGCCGGCGTTCCTTGCACATGGCAGGCAATCAAACGGCGATCATAATGAAGTAAAGGTGGCATGGATTCCCGGCAAACAGCAATGGTGTGCTGACAACGATCAGCAAATGGACAGCCAGTCGGTGGGTTCAGCATATCGGGCGGTGTACCTGGTATCCCCTCTTGCCTTGTCATCGGCCCATGAAGGGGGGGAAAGGACTGAATTAAAGCCTTTGAGTAAGGATGCTTTGCATCGTGAAACAAAATATCCGATGCACCACTTTCCATCACTCTTCCACCGTACATCACCACCACCGAGTCTGCTACTTCAAGGAGTAAAGAAAGGTCATGCGTAATCAACAAGACGGCAAACCCAAGTTCTCTTTGTAACCTTCGAATGAGAGCAATAATTTCACGCTGCGCTACCACATCGAGTGCTGTCGTAGGCTCATCCATAATGATCAATTCGGGCTTCAACAGGAGCGCAAGAGCAATCACTGCACGCTGTTTCTGCCCACCGGATAATTGATGGGGATAAGCGTCCAACCTTGTCATCGGTACTTCAACAATACGAAAAACTTCTTCACAACGTTTGTCCGCCGTGATTTTATTGTACTTTGGATCATGCGCTCTCATCGCATCATGCATTTGAGCCCTGATTCGCATCACGGGATTCAAGGCATTCATGGCACTTTGCGTAACGAAAGAAAACGTGTTCCAACGAATTTCTCGAAGTTTCTTATCGGATAGCGTAAAGATTTCTTGCGATGCCACATGAACCTGGCCCGTCACTTCTACAGCCGGCGCTTTTAAGACACGAGTGGCGGCCAAGACCAAGGTCGATTTACCACTGCCTGATTCTCCAGCTAAGCCAACTAATTCACCCTTTTTAACCTCTAAATTAACATCGCGCACCGCTTGTACCCATCCTCGTGACGTTGGATAACTCACCGAAACATGTTCTGCTGAAAACGCAATTTGTTCATTTGGCACGAAATTTCACCTTCCTTTTGCGTAATCGTGGATTGGTGATTTCGTCTAAGGAAAAGTTCAATAAGGCAAGCGCTCCGCCAAATAAAGCGATAGCCACTCCTGGTGGCACGAACCACCACCACAAACCATTGAGTAATGCCTCGTTGTTCTGTGCCCAATAAAGCATCGTACCCCAACTGATGACGTCAACATTGCCCAGTCCGAGAAAATCCAAACCTGCCTCGGTCAAAAGGGCGCTTATCATTGAAAAAAGCAAACCAGAGAGCACAAGCGATGCCATGTTCGGTAAAATTTCTCCAACAACAACGCTCCACCAGCGTTGTCCCATAAGTCTTGCATGCAAGACGTAATCTCGTTCGCGAACAGACAACGTTTGAGCACGCAAGCTTCTAGCACTCCACGCCCAACCAGTCAAAGCGATCACGGCGATAATTGGCCATTCCCCTCGAAAGCGCATATAGCTTGAGAGCACGATAACAAGCGGCAATCCAGGGATAACAAGAAATAAATTCGTCAGCCATGAAAGAATCTGATCCACCCATCCGCGTAGGTAACCGGCTGTCACACCCACTAAGAGAGAAATGATTGTCGCTAACGCACCGGCTGCAAAGGCAACCTCTAGAGAAATACGGGTGCCATACACAATTTGACTAAAAATATCCTGGCCCAACGCATTCGTACCTAAGAGATGAACTAGGCTTGGTGGTTGACTTAAGTGATAAATCTCCGCACTAGGATCATCTGGAGCAACAAAAGGCGCAAATACGGCAACAAAAATAAAAATGGCAATAATCGATAATCCTATTATCGATTTCACATTTTTAAACGCCATCAAAAGTGGGCTGATTGCAATACGTCTACTCTTTCTTTTCTTAGAAGGAAGCAACATGTTCGTAGGCTCTAGGCTCTCCGTACTTTTCATCGTCTTTGTCTCCCCTCTACGACTCGCTGACGCGAGGGTCAAGACGTGAATAAAAGATATCCACGATCAAGTTCGCAATCAATACAGCAGATACAATGATCAGAAAAATTGCTTGCATAAGAGGATAATCACTATTGGTAACAGCTTGGTACAACGCATAGCCAATACCTGGGTAACTAAATACAATTTCGGTTAATATAGCACCGCCTACAACAAATCCTAGCGACATAGCAAAACTCGTTATTTGCGGTAGCATAGCATTTCGTGCACCGTAATTCATCATTATTTCCCGTTCTGGCAAGCCCTTCATCTGTCCTAACGTGATATAGTCTTCCGAAAGAATGCTAACCAGGTTATTGCGCATACCCAAAGTCCATCCACCTAAGGATGTCACGACGATAGATACCATAGGAAGCGCAGCATAATAAAAGATACTTCCGAGTGATGACAAATTAAATCCGAGACTCTGATTCACATTAAAGGAATGCGCGATGGGAAACCACCCAAGAGTAAATCCAAATACATATAGGAGTGCTAGAGCAACCCAAAAATACGGCATAGAAGCAATCAGCGTAAAACCAATCGGCACCGCATCCGCAATTACCGTACCTCGTCGCCATCCGGCAAATATGCCAAGTCCCGTTCCAATCACAAAAGAAACAATCGTTGAAAATCCAATTAAAAATAACGTCCAAGGTAATGTGGATCCAATGACTTGAATAACAGGTTCAGGAAAGTATGTAAATGAAATGCCAAAATGTCCTGTTAGCGTATTACCCAGATAACCCCAATATTGTTGCCAAAGATTTTGACCCGTGTTAACACCAAAAGCCAATTCGAGAGCATGAATCGCCTGCGGATTCATCTGACCTTGCGCACGTGCCATAATCGCCGAGGCTGCGTTTCCCGGCATCATACGCGGAAGAAAAAAGTTCAACGTAATAGCAGCCCAAAAAATCGTCAGGTAGAAACCAATACGTTTAAGGATGTACACGGCCTTTTAGACCACCTTCCTGAACAAGCTTGCTAAACCGGATCGTCAGCCATTACTCTGGCGATCCGGTCACATGTTTTGTCACTTCTTGTAGAATAATCGGGTAAGAACGACAATCGGCCCAGTATCTGCAGAAGCTGTCCAGTAAGGATTTGCGTTAGTTGGCCAACCACCAATGTGTTTAGACGAGTATTCAATAGGACCATTACGATTCAGAAGTGCAATAACTGGCAATTGAGTTCCTAAGATGTTGCCTAATTCAGCGATAACTTGCTTTTGCTTACCAACGTTCTCGGTTGAAAAATACTCTTGCGCCAATTTTTGCACGGTAGGATTTGAATAGCGCATAAAGTTCATACCTTTTGCCGCCTGTCCCATCGGTCCTGCATAGCTGGTATTGAGTAATCCATTTTGAGTGAAAAATGGATTAGGTCCAGAAGGTGTCCAGCAAATAGCCGCTTGAAATTGCCCTAATTGCAACCTCGTATAGTATTGATTGGCAGAAGTAGAATCAAGGTTCATTTGAATTCCAACTTGGCCAAGCATTTGTTTGATTTGACTGGACATTGTTACAAAGTCAGTGAATGGAGCTGAAACATCCATATCAATGGTAAATGGTGTTCCCTTAGGCGTATTTAACATACCGCCTTTGCCCACTTTAAATCCCGCGTTTAATAACATTTTCTTGGCTAAGGAAGGATTGAATTTGGATGCAAATTTCGCTTGAAGAGCAGGCGTGGACCAGTTCGCCGCCATACTATCATTGACGCCATTCAAAGCGGAAGGATTGGAATATCCACTTTCCCCAATGTTCGAGAGAGCCTGGCGGTTGATGGCAAGACTGATAGCTTGCCGTACCACTTGCATGTTGAGTGGATAGTCATGAATATTTAGATACAATGAATCAAATCCACCAGATTGTGTTGAAACATGATAATTCTGTGGATTCTTTTGAACAAAAGATGTTTTTAAGTTGGGCGAAAAAATGGAAGCCCAATCAATTTGCCCTGTCGCAAGTCCCAAAATCGTACTTTCATTAGATGTTTCCGAAGGATAGTAGACTGTTTGAATGTAGGGCTTTGGCGCCTGCCAGTAGTGGGTGTTTCTTGTTAACGTAATTTGCTGTGGATTGAAGTTTTGTAGCACATAAGGGCCTGTACCAATCGGCTGACTATCCGGATATTTCACGGGGTTCACATTTTTAAATTGAAACTCTGGCACAATAAGCGTACCTGAAAAGTAGTAGAAAAATGTCGCATTGGGTTTATTCAAGACGATTTTTACCGCATCAGTGCCTGCAGTTTGAATTGATTTCATGTAAC
>DAHWJX010000058.1:0-30380 GCA_027343965.1 Caryophanales bacterium
TCTGGTTCTGGTTTCAATCGCTTAGTTCCAGGCTACTTTTGGCGCACCGATAACCAAGGTGATTTTTATAATGGATCAGGCGTTGGTAACGAAGTAGCCGCACAACGTCCCATGGTTCGCAAATTCATCATCGATTCGCTAAAATACTGGGTTAAAGAATATCATGTCAATGGTTTTCGCTTTGACCTGATGGCACTCTTAGGCGTAAACACGATGAAAGAGGTCAGTCGACAGTTGCATGCCATAGATCCCAACATCATCTTGTACGGTGAGCCTTGGACAGGTGGAACTTCTGGCCTTAATGCCAGTCAACTTCTCACAAAGGGTCAGCAACAGGGCCTTGGTATTGGCGTCTTCAATGACAATATTCGCAATGCCATCGAAGGCAATGTCTTTCAAGTGACACAGCCTGGTTTTGCGATGGGGGGCACCGGCTACACAGCGGCGATTAAAAACGGTGTAGTAGGTAGTGTGTACTACAATGCACAAATTCAGGACTTTGCTGCAGCTCCTTCGGAGACCATCAATTATGTGACAAGTCATGACAATTACACGCTTTGGGATAAACTGAAACAAAGTAATCCAATGACGCCAAAATCCGTTCGGATTCAGATGGATGAGTTGGCGCAAGCCATTGTTATGACATCGCAAGGTGTTCCGTTTATGCAAGGCGGTGAAGAAATGCTGCGCACAAAAGATGGCAATGGAAACAGCTACAATGCTGGTGATGCTATCAATGCATTCAATTGGGTGCGCAAAGCAAAGTATATGAATGTATTTACCTATTACTCAGGGCTCATTCATTTGCGCGACGATCACCCAGCATTTCGCATGACGACGGCAGCTCAGATCAGGAAACATCTGATGTTCTTGACCAGCCCGAGTGACACGGTAGAATTCGAACTTACAGATTATGCGAATGGGGATCATTGGAAGAATATCATCGTCATTTACAATCCGAACACGCCACAGTCTTTTACACTTCCATCAGGTCGATGGAATGTTGTGGCGACAGCCAATCGAATTGGAGAACATCCACTTGAGAAAGTTTCAGGTTCTGTCCTGGTGCCTAATGTAACAGCTGAGATTTTATATCAATCGTAATTCGTTTCATGATAGAGACGTTTAAACAGGGTCCGATATCGACGAGATATCGGACCCTGTTTGCTTGCCATAAAACTTTGTATGCGCTAGTGTGAATACTGGGCAAGTAGTAAAAAGGGGGATTTCGGTGGCCACACAGTTTCTTTCTATCGATGATGAGATTAAGGAATTTATCGCAAAGCAGCATATGTTTTTTGTCGCATCGGCGCCACTTCTTGCAACCGGTCATGTCAACTTATCGCCTAAAGGCTATGATTCATTTCGCCAACTTAGTCCCAATGAAGTAATGTATCTTGATTTTACGGGAAGCGGCAATGAGACGAGTACACACTTAGAGGAAAATGGACGAATTACCTTCATGTTTTGTTCGTTTGACAAGGCTCCTTTGATCGTCAAGCTCTATGGGATTGGCGAAGTTATTTTAAAAACGGATGAACGGTTTGCATCTTTGATGCGTTACTATGATCCGATGCCAGGAATTCGCCAGATCATTCGTTCCGATATCCACTTGGTCGTTACCTCATGCGGCTATGGTGTACCATTTTATGAGTATGTCGGGGAGCGCGACACGATGGAGCGCTGGGCACTGAAAAAGGGCGAAGAGGGATTGGCTTTGTTTCAACAGAATTATAATATGATGTCACTTGATGGAGCACCTACGCCTTTAAGCAGGACTGTTTTGAAAGGATGAAAATCGTACTTACCAAGCCCGTTAAAAAGCCACTTGTCGTCGAAGTGCATGACGACATAACGGGCTTGTCGTTTTATGTTTTGTACTTTAAAGATCCAGCATGAATTGTGTGATGATATCGTGCAAACCTGGTAGGCCCTCATGGCCGAAGTCAGGGAAGATCTCCAGTCGTTTTGGGGCATTGATCTTATTATATGCTGCAAATTGGGTGGACGGTGGGCAAATCTCATCCATTAAGCCGATGCCCATCAGCACATCACCATGTATGCGTGAGGCGAGATGTTGTACATCGATATAACCTAAACGAGAAAAAACCTCATGTTCTCTTTGATGCTGTGGATCGTGATGACGAAAGTACTGGCGCAATTCCCCGTACGCATTTTTAGCCATATCCATATCCCAGACGCGTTTATAGTCGCTTAAAAACGGATAGACAGGAGCTGCTTTTTTGATTCGCGGTTCAAGCGATGCGCAAGCGATGGTTAATCCGCCTCCTTGAGACCACCCTGTGACGCCAACTCGATCTGCATCCACTTCTGGCAGATCCATTACCAGGTTCGCTAGTTGGACAGTATCCAAATAGATGTGGCGAAAAAGCAGATTGTCTGGATCGTCGTCAAGTCCGCGAATGATATGCCCATTTTGCGTGGTGCCTTTAACACCACCCACGTCTTCTGAATTTCCTCCCTGACCACGCACATCCATCGCAATCACTGAAAAACCGAGTGATGCGTAGGCAAGTTTATCGGTGAAATCGCCCGCGCTTCCTGAATAGCCGTGAAATTGTAGGATAGCAGGATGAGGTTCAAGTCCGTATTTTGGCCGCACGTATAAAGCATGAATGCGGGCACCTCTAACGCCTGTAAAGTAGAGATCAAAACAATCAGCGTTGGGAACCGTAAATTGGCTTGCGAACAGTTGCAAATGTGCATTTGTTTCGTGCATTTCTGTCAGCGCGCGATCCCAATACGCATCGAAGTCGGCTGGTCGCGGGCTGCTTCCTTGGTATGTATGGAGTTGTTCAAGAGGCATATCGATCAAGGGCATGCAAGTCATCCTTTATCATACGTAGTTTCTAAACTAAAAAATTGCCAAATCGAAGAAATGACGAGAAAACAAGAGATTAGTAACCTTTTTGTCCTATAAAACGAACGAAATCGCCTTTTTTAATCCTTGTGATGCCGAAAATGTTCTGTATAATGAACGATATGAGGTTCTTAATAACGAACAGTATTTTCGCTCAAAGGGTGAATGCCATGCGCGATGGGGAAATTGATGCAACCATCTACAGAACGCGCAAAGAACGGCAAGCACGTGATCGCAAAATTAAGCGCAGGACATATCGCATATATCTACGGCAAGCTTGGATTCTCAGTATCGCCACGGGATTATCTATCAATTCTCTCATGTTATCGCATCGGATGCAAGGCACAGAAGCTATGTTGACGTCTCAAGCCACGACAGCAGTATCGTTTTCGGCGGTAGATCATTTTCAAGGATGGTATAAGGGGCTTGTCGATCAGGTGTCTTCGAATTACTACGAGGGCCATAGCGTGTTGAAAGCGATGCAGGGCTACACAGATTCTGATGTTGATTCATCTCATCACCATGACGATCAACGAAGTCATCTTCATCAGTTGCAATGCGATGGGCGACAAATTCAGCTCTTTTATACGGATGCGCAACGTGCCTACTTAACCATTGCGCAAGCTGTCACAAAGGACGAAGACAAGGCGCAAGCTTCACCTATTGACTCTTTGCAACGTGTAGCAAGATGGGGGAGGTATGCGCAAGAGAAGGCGTCACGGTATCTGGAACATTTACAAAAAGATTTATCGAGGGCGCAAAAAATCGTCAATTCCCAAGCGACGGCAGATGATGATCAGTCAGATGACCATGTAGCCAATCATTTTGCTGTATCGAAGTTCGATCAAGTTGCAGGGGGTTCCTCGGGTGCCACATCGAAAGGCACCGTAACTGGTGTCGTCTACGGTAACGACGCAAGCAGTGCGATAAGACCTGACACAGTGATGGTAGCAACCTATACCGTGTCAGACGCCACCTATGCGGTCAGCAATGCCGTGTACACGGTGATGAATGGAACATACATAGCACAAAACGAACTGGGGCAGACCTTATTGCCCAATGTGCCATAACGGAAGGGGAAAGCAATATGAAACGTATGGTGCGGTGGATGAGTAATCTCGTCACGATCATCTTGGGCGTGCTTTTGATCGTAACGATGTATGCAGCGATATCTTCGAGACTGAGTAACGGGACGCCGACAATTTTTGGGCAACGGTGGTATGAAGTGCTTTCAGGATCTATGGAACCTCGTATTCATGTTGGATCGGTTATTTTTGATCGTCCTATCGGTAATGTGAATGCTCTGAAGGTGGGTGATGTGATCACCTTTAAAGCACCCAATCAGGAATACGGTGCAAATGAATTGATCATTACGCACAGAATCCACAAGATCGTTGAGCAAAAGGGTCAATTGCTGTTTCAAACCAAAGGTGATGCAAACAACGCACCTGATCCATCCCTGGTTCCAGCGAGCAGTGTGATTGCGCAGTACGACAACTTTACGATTCCTTACTTGGGATACTACCTGAATTTCACCAAAACAAAGCTTGGCGTGGCACTGCTTTTGATCTTGCCTGGAGCGCTACTCATTATCAGTACGATGGTGGGTTTGTTTCGAGAGATTTCAAGGTTGCAAAAAGTTCAACAAGGGGGTGATCGTGCCAAAAAGGCTGCTGAAGAACTCAATAGTGTGACTTCAGTTGAGTGATTGAGGAAGGGCATGACGCGCGATCTGACTGAGCGCAATTATCACCCTACATAGGGGAACAAATTTTGGGGGGACTTGACAATGGGGTTGAAATCAAAATTATTTATGGCCGTGGCAACATCTGCAGCAGGTGCTGCAATGATCGCAGGTGGGACGTTTGCCTACTTTACCAGTTCGGCCACAAACAGTGGCAACACGTTTTCTACAGGAACTGTACAAGTGCAGTTGTCTACAGATAACACTAATTACTTAGACAACATTCAATCGATCAATGTGCAGAACGCCGCTCCTGGCGACCCTGCCACCGTAAAGGATTTCTATGTAAAAAATACAGGGAGTTTGCCTGAATACGTGACGGTATTGCCTGAAAACCTGGTGTTATCGAACGGAACTGTCTCCTACACTATCTTTGATAAATCCGGAACTTTTAATGCTCAAAGTTGGACAGCTGCTCAAGCAACTTTTACAAATCTTGGTCAGCCGAGTGCTTTGCAATTTACAATTAATGATCTAACGACAAATAAAGTGTTATTTGATTCTGCAAATCCTAGCACATCCACACTTGAATCCGCGTATTTACTTGCGCCTGGTGCAACGGATGAAATTGAAATGACCATTTCACTCGCATCGACAGCAGATAATAGTTACCAAGGATCAACTTTTAACGGGGACTTGGCATTTAACGCAGAGCAATCAGCAAACATCACTCCACCGACGAATATTCGTAGCTAATTTGGTATCGGAATTATAGTACGCCGTGGGGTGGGATTTAAACCACCCCACCGTATGATGAGGGGGTGATCACTATGCTCAAGGCAAAAATTTTAAGTCTCCTTGCGATCAATCTTCTTGGCTTGGGGTTGGTGGCTGGTGGTGGAACCATGGCGATTTTTACAAGTTCTGCATCAAACACAGGCAACACATTTGCAACCGGGTATATTCGCTTGACGCAAAATAGGGATCAAGGAGATACCCTAGTCGGCCCTATGTTTTATACAAGCATTGCCGATCCAACAGGTAGGTATCCCTATGATACGAATGGGAATCCATTAGCTCCGCCCGGCGGTGAAGCGATCGGCGGTATGGCTCCCGGTGATTCCATGATGCGTGCGATGGATGTGTATAATAATGGGGCCAATGCACTTGATGCGCAGCTAACGAAAGTGAAAGCTACTGTCAATCCAGCAGGTATTACCTCAGGTGCCGCTTTCGATGAATTTATTCAAAAACTCAATGTCATTATCAGGGCCCCAGATATTGGTAACGGGACCGTGTTGTACTCGGGTACTCTGGCTGGATTACTCACTGGTCAATGGATTACTGTCAGTCATCCGCTGCTTATGTCTGCAAATGGTGGTGCAACGAATATCACGTTTAGTGTAACCTTAGATCCCTCAGCCGACAACATTATTCAGGGAAAAACGTTTGTGTTTGACTTCTCCTTTTATGCTGAGCAGTTTAGAAATAACATTATTGGTACCTAGGCTAATCACCTCCCCAACCGGCTTTATATCGGTTGGGGAGAACATCTGAATTTACCGACCGCTGCTCCATCAAGTGAAAATGCTTCAAACTTAGCGCCTGGTGACCTAACAACTCGTTACTGGTCTATTACCAACGTATCGAGATTTCCTGAAATAAATGCGTTTTGAAGGAATATTTCGACAATTACTCGCGCAAACGCACGTGTTGACTGCGCCCATTATCGTACCCCAAAAGTTCGTCGGCTTTTTGCTGAAATACCTCGCCTATTTTTCCTTACTGCTCATAAGATAAAGACAGGGGTTTCTTTCAAGAAAGGGCAAACCTGACTGAAAAGCAGGGACGCAAAGTCACAGTTCTAAGGCCATGAAGAGAGATGGATATAGATGGAAATGGCTATGAACGCTGGGCTGCCAACAGAAAGTGCCAGACACGCATGTTGGGGGCTAGATGCATGCAAGATCCTTATTTACGGGGTTGGGAAAAGGAAGCTATAGATCCAGAATGGATAGAGCTTATGGCGACGGCTAGGCTTCTTGGCATTTCCATCGAAGAGGTGCGGGATTTTTTGCAAAATTACACCCTGTTGCGTCTAAACGCCACAGAACTAGACAACAAAACGTCACCTTCCTAAAGGGTGTTCGCAGGCAACTATGTTTGTTATAATGCGAGTGTAGGATAGAGAAAGTTTGAGGAGCCGTTTTGCATGATAGGACAACGAATTAAACAACTTCGTGAAGAGCGTGGAATTTCTTTGTCAGAGTTAGCGCATCAAGCCGGAGTTGCCAAATCATATCTGAGTGCAATTGAGCGACTCATACAAATCAATCCTTCTATACAAGTGATTGAAAAGATTGCTGCTGTGCTTGAGGTGCCTGTACAGACACTGATTCTTTCTTCTGAACAAAATGACGATGCCTTGCAGGCTGATCCAGAATGGATTGCGCTTGCCAAGGAAGCAATGGAGTCTGGCATTAGTAAGGAACAGTTTCGCGAATTTCTGCAATATCAGCAATGGAGATCACGCCATCAGGATAACTAGTGGGTATGTTATATAGTAAATGCGACACGATGGCCGTGGAGTTCTAGTCCACGGTCTGTTTTTTATTCATCAAGGGGTGATCGTGGTGGAGAAGCCTGGATCAAAAGGCCCCAAGCCAGCTGCTTGGGGGTGGACGCTTTTTGCTATACTCGGTCTTATTATCGTGGGTTTTGCTGTAGGCTTTCTTCTCGATCGTTCTGGAGGTCTTTTAAAAGATGTGCCCGTGGGTTGGGTGCGAGTCTTTCATATCGTGCTTGTTCTTGCCGTGGGCGGTATCGTATCACGATTGCTTGAGCGGCGAATTCTTGCGCAGTGGATCGATCGATTGCATCCCGAACATGCTACATCACTAAAGTATGTAACGCGACTGCTATTGTATGGAGCCATCGTATTATCTGTCTTAGGTGCACTTGGCGTCGGATTGTCGAGTGTGGTCTTTGGTGGAGCGTTCGTCACTGTCATTATCGGTTTAGCAGGCCAACAGGTGTTTGCCAATATTATCGGAGGCATTTGGCTGATCCTGTTTCACCCTTTTCATATCGGCGATACGATCGGCTTGGTTACCTGGCAATACCCTGTACTGATGCCAAGTTTCCCTCATGAAGCCATGCGGCCCTCTTATCATGGGCGCGTGCGCGATATTAACCTCATGTATACCGTACTAGAGAATGGTGACGGCTATCCGCAAGTCATTCCAAATGGTATCTTGGTCCAGGCATTTATCGAAAATCGTTCTCATAATGACCAGCACCGAGTGCGATTGCGCTTTGATGTTGCATTTGACATTGATGCAACTAAGTTCATCGACGTTTTACAAACACAGCTTCGCAATCACTATGATGAACAGGCGACCGTCCTTGTTGCCGATATCTATCCAGCGGCGTATTCTGTTGTTGTGATGGTGATTACCGATCAGGCAGAGGAGTTAACCAAGAACCATATTCTTCAGGAAAGTTTACGTTTGATGCGTTCTTTTCGAGATCAACCTGAAATTTAAAACGAATTCCTGTGCTATCGGCATAGGATGGCACAGGGATTGTCCTTTTATAAAGCCGTAGCTAACGCGAGTTCGACCATGTCATGGAAAGTTTCTTGGCGTTCCTTAGTCGTCGTTGTTTCTCCAGTTACGACATGATCGCTTACAGTGAGAATCGCAAGGGCACTGGCATGTGCTTTTGCCGCAAGGGTATAGAGGGCCGCTGTCTCCATTTCAACGGCAAGTGTTCCAAAGTCGGCCAATGTTTGCATCACCGCCGTGTCATCGCGATAAAAGGTGTCGCTGGTGAAAATTGGGCCAATGTGTGTGTGAATACCTCTTTCTTGTGCCGTGAGATAGGCTTTGTACAACAAATCAAAGTTCGCCGTGGGTGCAAAGTCGATACCTGAAAAGCGCAGGCGATTCACAGCGGAATCTGTGGAAGCGCTCATGGCAAGGACTACGTCCCGCATGTGCACGGTTTTTTGCAGAGCACCGCAGGTTCCAACGCGAATGAGCGTTTTAGTGTGATAGTCTTTAAGAAGTTCGTTAACATAGATCGACAAAGAAGGTATGCCCATGCCGGTACCTTGCACAGACACGCGCTTTCCTCGATAGGTTCCTGTATACCCTAACATTCCTCTGACTTTTGTGTAGCACACAGGATTTTCAAAAAACGTATTGGCGATATGCTCAGCCCTTAGTGGATCGCCAGGCAACAGAACAACATCAGCTATATCACCATCGCGAGCTTCTATATGTATACTCATATTTTGCACCGTCCTTTGTGGAAAAGAATGTCGTTATTATAGCTATAAATATCGCGTAAAGAAAGTTCTTGAAACATCTTTACCCTCGTATTATACTTTGTCTAACATCTGATGTCAGACGTCTAATGGGATGGAGAGATGCCATGACTGCCTATCCTACGCGCCCGCTACTTTATGCTGAGGTAGTGGAACAAATTAAAGAAAAAATCGAGTCGGGTCAATGGGAATTTGGGGATCGTATTCCCTCAGAAAGTGAATTGGCTGAGGCATTTCGCGTCAGTCGGGCCACACTTCGCGAAGGTATCTCGTATTTGGTCAATAAAGGAATTCTTGTTCGTCGACGTGGCATTGGAACGTTTGTTGGACAAAAGGAAGAGATCACCGGGGGCTTAGAGACACTGGTGAGTACGACACAGTGGATTTTAAGTCATGGTTATGAACCGGGTACGCAAGATGTTCATTGGATACGTCGCCCTCCATCGCAGATAGAAAAGGAACTCTTTCAAACTGCGGTTGACGATACGATAGGTGAGATACATAGAGTTCGTACAGCAGATGGTATTCCTATTATGTATTGTGTTGATATTATGCCAAACCGCTATATGCCTGATGAGTTTAACCCCTTGGGAGAATCCCTTATGGCGTACCTAGAGACGCGATTGGGACAGGTTATTACGGTAGCTCACAGCAATATTGAAGTAGCGATGGCTACAAGGGATATCGCTGATCGGTTAGGGTTGACGCAAGGAGCCCCGTTATTGAAGTTGAAGCAAATTCATTACAATCCATCCATGAATCCCGTTTTTTTATCGCAAGATCATTTTGTCCCGGAACGTTTCAAGTTTGACATCGTGCGCAGACGCCCGTAATGAAAACAGACGATCTGTAGGGGGTGGTCCAACTTATACACGTTTTTTGTTGGTTTTGCTGGAGCACCATAAAAAAGGGGGCATTTTAGCATGAAAAAATGGAAAAACGTTGCAATGGCTATGACTACTTTGGTAACGATGTCATCGATGATGATGGCCTCAGGTCCTGTCATGGCAAAATCGGTAGTTCATAAAACAGCTAGCCACAAGACGGTTAGTCATGCGAATTTTAAAGTGGGTCTTGTCACTGATACAGGCGGCTTGAATGATCATAGTTTCAATCACTTGGCATACATGGGACTGCTCGCAGCCAAAAGAAAGTATGGTATCTCGACGAGCGTTGTTCAATCACAACAAACATCCGATTATGTGCCTAACTTATCTACTTATGCGCAATCTGGTTATAACATGGTTATTGCAGTTGGCTATTTGATGGATTCTGCAGTACAAAAAGTAGCCAAGGAATATCCCAAAACCAAATTCTTCATTATTGATGATGCTATCACGAATCATCCCAATGTCATGTCAGCCATTTATGATACGCAGCAATGTGGCTATCTCGTTGGTGTTATGGCAGGTTTGATGAATTTGCAAAAACATGTGAAGCAAATCAACGGTAAAAACGTAGTGGGTATGGTGGGTGGTCAAGATATTCCACCTGTTGAAAGCTATATGGCTGGTTTTCGAGCTGGGGTTAAGAAAGTTGACCCAAAAGCTACCGTCCTAATTGATTGGGCGAACAGCTTTACTGACCCAGGATTAGGGAAAGAGGATGCTTTGTCCCTGATCTCCCGGGGTGCAGATATCGTGTTCCCTGTTGCAGGCGCGACCGGAACTGGCGTTATTGAAGCAGCAAAACAAAAAAATGTGTTTGCTGTTGGTGTAGACGCTAACCAAAACTACTTAGCTCCGAAAAACGTCATGACATCAGCCATGAAAGGTGTGGACGTTTCAACGGAAATCGCTATTGGCGATGCTTTGACCAATCATTTCAAAGGCGGCGTGCAGTATTTTGACTTGAAGAACAAAGGCGTTGGCTATGCTGCGCCGATCGCGGCAGTTCCTAAAGCGATTGATGCGAAAGTCAAATCATTTATTCCTTTGATCATCTCAGGTAAGATCAATCCACCGTCTACACTATCAGCACACTAAACACATTTTCGGTAAGAAAAGACGTGATGCGCATCATCTGCTGTGGATGATGCGCATCATGCTTGTCTTGCCCAAGAGGGAGTGCACATTGTGGCTTTGTTAGAGATTGTGGGCTTGCGAAAGGTGTTTGGTCAGGTTGTTGCTAATGATCATGTGAATCTTACCATTCAGTCTGGGGAGACACACGCCATACTCGGTGAAAACGGTGCCGGCAAATCCACGCTGATTAAGATGATCAGCGGTTTGTACAAGCCTGATGCCGGGACGATATTATTTGATGGCACCTTGCGCAATTTCAGCAATCCGCGTGAAGCGATCGTTGCTGGTATTGGGGTCGTCCATCAGCATTTTATGTTAATTCCGGCATTGACTGTTGCGGAAAACGTCGTGCTCGGAATCCATGGCGGTTGGGGTAGGTATGATCGCAAAAGGGCAGAGGAACAGGTAAGAAAATTGTCCGAAGAAGTTGGTTTGCCGCTTGATCCGTCACGCAAAGTTGAAGACTTGCCAGTGGGAATGCAACAGCGTGTGGAAATTGTTAAAGCGCTCTATCGTCAAGCTAAGTTACTCGTGCTGGATGAACCGACAGCCGTCCTTACGCCACAAGAGACAGAAGATCTGTTTGAAGTGGTGCATCACTTAAATCAAGAAGGCATTCCCGTCATTTTTATCTCTCATAAATTAGATGAGGTTCGCGCTGTTGCTCATAAAATTACCGTGATGCGAGCTGGTAAAACCGTGTTTGAGTCGCCTGTCGGATCAGCTTCAGCCGAGCAATTGGCTTATTGGATGGTTGGACGCGATGTTGTTTTACAGACGCGGCGTGACGCAGTACAGAGCGGTGCCACTGTGCTTTCGGTGAATGATCTGACTGTTTTTGATGATCGGCACACCAAAAAGGTCGATAACATGTCGTTTGCCGTTAAGGAAGGTGAGATTTTCGGCCTTGCGGGTGTTGATGGCAACGGTCAAACCGAATTGGTTGAAGCGATCACCGGTTTACGCAAGCTCGCTCACGGATCGGTGCATCTGCAAGGCAAGGATATATCCCACTCTAGTGTTGCTAAACGCATCGAGCAAGGCATCGGCTACATTCCGCAGGATCGACAACGAGATGGGCTCGTTTTGCCGTTTTCGATCGCAGATAACTTGCAACTGCGTGAAGTGTCCACAGCGCCATTTTCCAAACGTGGATGGCTACAAAAACGTGCGGCGAAAAAGCATGCCCAAAAGCTTGTCGAAGAATTTGATATTCGCCCACGCGATGTCGACCTACCAGTCGGGGATCTTTCTGGAGGCAATCAGCAAAAGGTGATCTTAGCTCGGGAAATGGCTCGACATCCGATGCTCTTGGTTGCTGTTCAACCTACGCGCGGACTGGACGTTGGTGCTATTGAAGGTATTCATAAGCACCTGCTGGCTTTACGATCAGAGGGTAGGTCCATCTTGCTTGTATCCTTAGAGCTCGACGAGATTTTGACGTTATCAGATCGCATTGGGGTTATGCACGCGGGGCATCTTGTCGCCGTTTACAACAATGGTGAAGTATCGCGCGAAGAACTGGGACTTGCTATGACTGGCGAAATCACAGCAAAGGAGGCGGGCGCGTGAAAAAGCTTTTCAAGTCACTATCACTACCTCTTTATGCTGTCATTACCGGACTTGTCTTGGGTGCTATTATCATGGCTATCGCCAAGTACAATCCATGGTCGGCGTATGGTTCGTTATTTGCTGGAGCATTTGGCAATCCGATTGCTATCGGCAACACGTTAGCCGGCGCTATTCCGTTGATGCTAACGGCACTGGGTATCGCTGTGGCGTTTCGAACAGGGTTATTCAATATTGGCGCTGAGGGACAGTACTGGGTAGGCGCTATGGCTGCAGTTTTCATAGGTTACAATTTTGCTTCGATGCCTTGGTACTTTCACATTCCTTTAGCACTTATTGCCGCGATGGTAGCCGGTGGGCTGTGGGGTGGCGTGATTCCGGGTCTAGCCAAAGCATGGGTCGGGGCTCATGAAGTCATCACGACTATGATGATGAGCTACATTGCGATTTTGCTTGCTCATTACATGGTGGAAAAAGGGCCGATGATGCAACAAGGCTTTGTGCCGCAGTCGCCACCGATCACTGCGAGTGCAACATTGCCGACGATTCTCACAAATTCTAATCTATCTGCAGGATTATACATTGCACTTGCGGCTGTCGTGGTGGTTCAAATTTTATTGTTTTATACGTCGTTTGGCTACAAATTGCGCGCGGTGGGACACAATGGCTTTGCTGCTCGCTACGGCGGACTTCCTGTTGCTCTTTATACGGTTTTATCGCTAGGCATAAGTGGGGTTTTGGCTGGACTTGCCGGCGGCGTGCAGTTTCTTGGCGTCGATTATCAATTGACGGATACGTTTCAATCCGGTTATGGCTACACGGCTATCGTGGTGGCTTTGCTAGCGCGCAACAATCCGTTTGGTATTGTGCTTGCTTCGATCTTTTTTTCAGCTCTGTCCTCGGGCAGTCAGATGATGCAGATTACATCAGGCGTATCGGCCAATATGACGGACGTGATTACCGGAATTATCATCTTTTTCGTCGCAGCAGATCGCCTCTATGCCTACATCTTGCGCACACTTCGTAAGAAACAAGTCGTTGCTGTGGCGAGAAAGGAAGTGCAAAGCTGATGAATTTCTTTTTGCAGGTATTCGGCAATCCAGAACTGTATGCTTCAACGCTGGCTATGGCGACCCCTTTGGCGCTTGCGGCATTGGGTGGCACATTTTCTGAGCGCACAGGTGTAGTAAATATTGCCATGGAGGGCATCATGCTCGTGGGGGCCTTTTTTGGCGTTGTGATTGCGGTCCTTACCCATTCGTCCTTGCTCGGTCTGCTTGGCGGCATGGTCGCAGGGGTTATCACATCGCTTGCATTGGCCTGGCCAGCTATTCGCTTGCAATCGGATCAAGTGATTATTGGTATGGCGATCAACGTGTTTGCTGGTGGGTTGACTGCCTTTTTGTTAAATACAGTGTATGGATACAATGGCACACCAACAAACACGCCATTTTTACCGACGATCACGATTCCTGGACTCGCGGAAATCCCTTTTATTGGGCAAATATTTGGGCAACAAAACCTGCTTGTCTACGTGATGCTCATTCTCGTCGTAGTTTCGCATTATGTGCTTTTTCACACAAATATTGGCCTGCAAATGCGAGCTGTTGGTGAACATCCTGAAGCATCTGCGACGGTTGGCGTCAGTGTCGTGAACATTCGTTATCTTGGTGTTTCTATCGGTGGCATGTTGTCAGGCATGGCTGGCGTTTACCTATCATTAGGTTTGTTAAATGGTTTTGACGTCAACATGACCAATGGTCGCGGGTATATCGCGCTGGCTGCCATGATTTTTGGAAAATGGACACCATTTGGATCGCTTGCATCATCGCTTTTATTTGGCTTTGCGATTGCTTTAAGTATTTCACTGCAAGGGTATCAGGTATCAGCAAACTTGGTCGGCATGTTGCCTTATGTGCTGACAATCGTAGCTCTGACGGGAATTATTGGTCGCAGTCGCGCACCACTTGCCGACGGGATACCGTACGAACCGTCAAAATAAGTAAGAGGGTGTATACGATGGCTAATCGCGTGCTTTTTATCGTCTTAGATTCGGTGGGGTTGGGACATGCTCCGGATGCAGCCGATTATGGGGATCAAGGGTCTAACACCCTGGGCAATGTGGCGATGGTTGTTGGCGGACTCAAGATTCCGCATCTCGCCAATCTTGGCCTTGGTCGCGTGGTGGCGATAAAAGGGGCTACTACCCAACCTGTGGTTGGCGCTTATGGAGCTATGACACCGCAGTCTGCTGGCAAGGATACGACAAATGGACACATGGAATTTGTCGGGGTGACCCTGCGAACACTGTTACCAACTTATCCGGATGGCTTTCCGCCTGAAATTATAGATACTTTTGAACAAAAGATCGGACGTAAGACGTTAGGCAACCGTCCGGCAAGTGGAACAAAAATTATTGAAGAACTTGGTGACGAGCATGTTGCCACGGGGTATCCTATCATTTACACGTCTGGTGACAGTGTGTTTCAAATTGCCGCTCATGAGGAGGTCATTCCGCTCAATCTCTTATATGAGTATTGTGAGATTGCGCGACATTTGTTGACGGGTCCGCATGCTGTGGGACGTGTCATTGCGCGGCCATTTGTTGGAACATCGGGTGCCTATACGAGAACATCACATAGACGAGACTATTCCCGTGATTTTGGGAGAACGATGCTAGAAGTACTTACGGATGCCGATATTCCGGTGATTGGCATTGGTAAAATTGCGGATATTTATGCGCAACGTGGTATTACACGATCCGTTCATACGGATAACAATGCCGATGGTATGGAAAAAATCCTTACGGCGATGAAAGAGACACAAGGGCCCGCTCTTTTATTTGCTAATCTCGTTGACTTTGATATGTTATATGGCCATCGTAATGATCCTGTCGGATTTGCTCGTGCTATTGAGGCGTTTGATAAGCGACTGCCTGATATCATAGATACACTAGACGGCAATGATCTTCTGCTTATCTCTGCTGATCATGGATGTGATCCTACAACGTCAGGCACAGATCATAGTCGCGAGTCGGTACCGATCTTGGCCTATGCCAAAAGTATGCGAGGTCCAACCGATCTAGGCATTCGCGATACCTATGCTGATGTGGGTGCAACGATCGCTGAGTATTTTCAGGTGTCATGGTCACAAGGAAAAGAGTTTCTTAGCCAACTCGAGGTGAATGTGTGATGGAGACAGCCTCTTTACGTGAACAATTTGTCGCGCTTTTTGGTGCGCGTGGTGGAGACGCTTTAGCACGGTGTGCGGTGCCGTACGAAGCGTCAGGTGAGTCTGCTGTGCAACGACTGGCGAAAAGTATCGATCACACGTTACTCAAACCAGAAGCGACCATGGAGCAGGTGCGATTATTATGTGAGGAGGCGAAGCAATTTTTCGTAGCCTCAGTTTGTGTAAATTCGACATTTGTACCGTTGGTCACAAAATCTTTGCAGGGATCGACGGTCAAAGTCTGCTCTGTGGTGGGGTTCCCACTGGGTGCGATGAGCTCAAAAGCTAAAGCGTATGAAGCTGCTTTGGCTGTGGAGCAAGGTGCAGATGAGATTGATATGGTCATCGCGCTTGGCTTAATAAAAGGTGGCGCGTGGGAACGTGTTGAACAAGACATCGCGCAGGTACGGACGGCTATTTCGGGGAAGATTCTCAAAGTCATTCTTGAGACATCGCTCTTGACGCAAGAAGAGAAGATTTTCGCTGCTCTCACGGCGGTACTCGCAAAGGCTGATTTTGTAAAAACCTCAACGGGTTTTGCCGATGGTGGAGCTACCCTGGCCGACGTGTCCTTATTACGTGAAACGGTTGGAAACGCGGCGAGCGTCAAAGCGTCAGGCGGCATTCGAACACGGCAAGAAGCGTTGGCGTTTTTAGAGGCTGGTGCAGACCGCATCGGTGCAAGTCAAACAAAAACGATTTTGGGCCTGTGAAGGCGCCAACTGAAGGCGGAGTGGATAATAGATGGTTGAACTTCTTGAACTTATTGAAAAAACGCGCGATGGAATTCATCTAAGTCTTGAGGATGTCGACCAACTTGTCACGGCAATTACTGACTATACGATACCCGACTACCAATTATCTGCGTGGCTGATGGCGGCGTATTGCAAAGGACTGTCGCTTGAAGAAGTTTATTGGTTAACAGATGCTGTCGCTCGCTCTGGCGGTCAGAGCGCCGAATCACTTGGCATCGTGGACAAACACAGTACAGGTGGAGTCGGGGATAAAACGACCTTGATCTTAGCGCCGCTTGTGTCAAGCTTAGGCGTAGCCATGGCAAAAATGTCAGGACGAGGTCTTGGTCATACAGGGGGGACGCTCGACAAACTCGAAAGTATACCAGGTTATCACATTGACCTGACCAATGAAGCGATTCGCGCGCAAATGGAACACATCGGCATCGCTGTGGTGGCGCAGACCGAGGAACTTGCACCGGCTGATAAACGAATGTATGCCTTGCGTGACGTAACAGCTACTGTAGATGACATTTCGCTCATTGCCATCTCGATTATGTCCAAAAAGTTAGCGGCTGGCGCCAAAAATATCGTTCTGGATGTAAAAGTTGGCAATGGCGCATTTATGTCTTCACTGGAGAGTGCACGTGACTTGGCTGGGCTCATGGTGCGTATTGGGACATTTCATGGTCGCCAAGTACGCGCTATTTTAACGCGGATGGATCAACCGCTCGGGTATGCTGTCGGCAATGCGATTGAAGTGAACGAAGCTATGCATTGCTTGCAAGGTTATGGGCCCGCTGATCTGCGAGAAGAAGTGATCGAGCTTGCCTGCCATATGGTATCCATGGCCAAAGGCATATCCGTTGCTGATGCAAGGCAAGAGGTTGTCGATGCTTTGGATCATGGACGTGCTTGGGATCAATTTAAACGATGGATTGCAGCGCAAGGGGGCGATGTCTCTGTAGTCCAACAGGATCTGCCACTAGCTCCTATCTGCCACGACTGGGTTAGTGAGCAAGAAGGCATCGTGCGTGCCATTGATACGCATGCGATTGGGAAAGTAGCGCTTGATCTAGGTGCTGGCCGCCACAGAATCAATGATCCGGTTGATCTTGGCGTTGGTTTGTTGTGTTTTGCGAAGGTGGGACAGAAGGTTAAAGCAGGCGATATTCTTGCGACTGTCTATGCACGAAGCGAGCAACATGCTGCAAGGGCGATTCAGCAATTGCAACAAGCGGTTACCATAGGTGAAAAGAGTGTCGAGCGCGTCTCATCCGCGATTCTTGAAACCATTCTTTCGCAAGATGAGGTGTCTTTGTAAAGGAGCCATAGACGTGAACCAAGTGATAGACTGGAGCGCCCTGAAGGAAGCGGCGTTAGCAGCTAGAAAACAGGCTTATGTACCTTACTCTTCCTTTGCTGTGGGTGCAGCCTTACTTGATGAAAAAGGTAGCATCTTTGCAGGTTGCAATATCGAAAACGCATCTTATGGTTTGACCAACTGTGCGGAACGAACGGCCGTTTTTTCGATGGCAGCAAGTGGGGGCCGTACGATTAAAGCGATCGCTGTCGTTGCTGATTCGCCGGCCGCGATCTCGCCTTGTGGGGCATGTCGTCAGGTTTTGGCTGAATTTTCACAGGCAGATACGCCCGTTCTCTTATTTAATTTGTTAGAGGATACTGTGCAAACTACGGTTGGGGATCTGTTGCCGTATGGGTTTTCAAAGCAGGATATGAAGCATGCTACATAATGCGTGGTGACTGTTCTTGGTCACCACCTATTTTTGTTTCAGATCCTGATGTATAATCGCACAGATACGATTATTTGGAGATGGTCGCCTTGATGCGTTTGCTTCGCTATTTATCTCCTTACCGATGGAAAATTTTCGTCATTATTGTCCTCGTTTTTTTACAATCACTTTCTAGTTTATATCTCCCACATCTTATGTCTCAGATTGTTGACAATGGTGTTCTTGGTCATGATATGGCGACGATCCTGCAATTGGGCGGTTTCATGCTCGTTATATCGATTGTAGGCGGAGTATGCTCGATTGCTGCAAGTTACTTTGCCTCGAAAGTGTCGATGGGTTTTGGTCGGGACTTGCGATCGAAGGTGTTCTCGCGCGTTGAACATTATACGTTGCACGAAATTTCAACGATCGGTACAGCTTCATTGATTACGCGAACAACGAACGACATTACCCAGGTTCAGCAGCTGGCGAACATGATGTTGCGCATGATGGTGATGGCACCGCTTACTGCCATCGGCGGCATCATTATGGCAGTTACAACAGATGCCCACCTATCGTTAGTTATCGTTGGTATTTTGCCTGTATTGGCTATTGCTATTTTCTCGATCTTAGGGCGGGCAACGAAACTCTTTAAAAGTATGCAAGTGAAAATCGACACCCTCAATCGCGTGTTGCGTGAAGGACTCACTGGTGTGCGTGTGATTCGATCGTTCAATCGTGGAATGTTTGAGAACCATCGTTTTGATATGGCTAATCTGGATTTGACATCGACGTCGATTCAAGTCAATAAGATTATGGCCCTGATGTTTCCTTTGATGATGCTGATCATCAATTTTTCTACGGTCGCTATCGTGTGGTTTGGGGGGCTTCGCGTCGGTGTCGGACAAATGCAAATCGGCAGTTTGATGGCATTCATTCAATACGTGATGCAAATTTTGTTTTCTGTCATGATGGTTTCGATGATGTCTTTTATGATCCCGCGCGCATCCGCTTCTGCCGCTCGTATCAACGAAGTGCTTGAAACTGAGCCGGAGATTACCGATCCGATCAACCCGAAAGATGAGCAAGGTGACGTCGGTTTGGTTGAATTTCGGGACGTGAGTTTTTATTATCCGGGTGCTAAACAGGCAGCATTGCAACATGTGTCGTTTATGGCGCAGGCTGGCGCGGTCACTGCTATCATTGGTGGTACAGGATCAGGCAAATCAACCTTGCTCCACATGATCACTCGCTTTTATGATGCAACGCAGGGGCAGATTCTTATTGATGGCATAGACGTGCGAGAATTGTCGCAAGAGAGATTACGTGCCAAGATGGGCTATGTTCCACAACAAGCGGTACTTTTTTCAGGATCGATCAAGGAGAATATCCGTTATGGCAAGGCGGATGCAACAGATGATGAAATTCGTCATGCGGCGGATGTGGCGCAGGCGACTGAATTTATCTCGAAGATGCCCGATACGTTTGATGCTGAGATAACACAAGGGGGCACGAATGTATCAGGGGGTCAGAAGCAACGACTGTCGATCGCAAGAGCTCTTGTACGCAGACCTCGCATTTACTTGTTCGATGACAGTTTCTCTGCCCTCGATTTTAAGACGGATGCCGCACTGCGTGCTGCCTTAAAACCTGAAGTTCTACAATCAACAGTATTGATCGTAGCGCAAAGAGTCTCGACGGTCATTGAGGCCGATCAAATTATCGTGCTTGATGAGGGTAAAGTGGAGGGCATCGGTACGCATGATACGTTGTTACACTCATGCAATGCTTATCAAGAGATCGTTGCTTCGCAGTTGGCTAAGGGGGAAAGTGCATGAACGCGCCGCGCAAAGAAACTGGCTCGCCTGGCCTAGGATTTCGAGGGCTCGGTGCTATGGGTATGCCCGTGCAAAAGCCTAAAAATTTCAAGGCTACTCTAGTTCGTTTCCTTACCTATCTGACGCCGCATCGGCTTGCTTTATCGTTCGTTGCACTAGCTGCCATCTGTAGCACTTTATTTAGCGTTTTTAGTCCGAAGCTTCTCAGTGAAATCATAACAGATATTTTGCAGGGATTTATCGTTCATGAGCGAACAGGCGTAAGCGTCAACTTTCAACAGATTGGACATCTTATTATTTTGCTTTGCGGCCTGTATCTATTTAGCTCCCTATTTAGTTACATACAACAATATGTGATGGCCGGTATTGCGCAAAAAACGGTCTATCAGTTACGAAGGCAAGTTCATGAGAAATTATCGCGCTTACCACTTCAATTTTATGATGTTCATCCTCATGGGGATATCTTAAGCCGCTTTATCAATGATTTTGACAATATCAGCAACACCTTGCAACAAAGTTTAACCCAATTGATTACGTCTGTGATTACTTTAGTTGGGGTCATCATCATGATGATAACAATTAATGTTTGGATGACGCTGGTGGTCTTTGTAACCTTGCCATTAAGTGTCTTTGCCGCGCGTTTTATTGCAACACGATCGCAACGGTATTTCATTGGTCAACAGCGAGTCTTAGGTCAACTCAATGGCCATGTTGAAGAAATGTACACGGGGCACACGATCATCAAGGCGTTTGGTCTTGAGAAAAAATCGCTAGCTGAGTTTGAATCTATGAATGCATCCTTATATGAAGTGGGATACAAAGCCCAATTTATTTCAGGGATTATCATGCCCGTCATGGGCTTTATCGGCAATATCGGGTACGTCTTAGTCAGTGTCGTTGGGAGTTTACTCGTGTTCAACGGTGTTATTGAGATCGGGGCTATTGTTGCTTTTACACAGTATTCAGGGCAATTTTCTCAGCCGATCACCCAACTTGCCAGCATTGCCAATATCATTCAGTCGACGATGGCATCTGCTGAACGCGTCTTTGAAATTTTGGACGAACCTGAAGAAGTACCCGATACAACGATGCCGCAAGAACTTGTTGCACCTCATGGCAATGTTATGTTTGAGCAAGTTCACTTCTCCTATGCAGAAGACGAACCTTTGATTGAGAACATGAATGTTGATGTAAAAAGTGGGCAAATGATCGCCATTGTCGGCCCGACTGGTGCAGGTAAAACAACGATCGTGAATCTTCTGATGCGTTTTTACGAATTGCAAGGAGGTTTCATCAGTATTGACGGTGTCGATATTACCCGCTTGACAAGAGAGAATCTTCGCAGTTTGTTTGGGATGGTATTGCAAGACACCTGGCTTTTTCGTGGTACGATCCTGGAGAATATCGCTTATGGACGGCTTAGGGCTACACGTGAAGATGTGGTAATGGCCGCGCAAGCAGCGCATGCTGATCATTTTATTCGGACATTACCAGATGGCTACGATACGATGTTGCATGAAGAAGCGACCGATCTGTCTCAAGGGCAAAAGCAACTTTTAACAATTGCCCGGGCAATTTTAGCAAATCCGTCCATTTTATTACTTGATGAGGCGACAAGTAGCGTTGACACGCGAACAGAAGTCCAAATTCAAAAGGCTATGCAAGAACTCAGGCAGGGAAAAACGAGTTTCGTTATCGCACATAGGTTGTCAACGATCCGCGATGCGGATTGGATTCTCGTGATGAACCATGGACGCGTTATCGAACAAGGTACCCATACGCAATTAATGCATGATCATGGGTTTTACGCGTCACTGTATAACAGTCAATTTGCGGCAGCCACGCAAGAGGCTTTCTAAAAAAGTTAGTTATACTAGGCAGAAAACAGTTTCTTTGCTATACTATGTTTGTTGGATAAATAAACTTACATAGTGATCAACAAAGAAAGGTGTTGATATCGTTGACGTATTTTAATGATGTGGCGAAGATTCGATATGAAGGTAGACATTCAACCAATCCATTGGCTTTTAAGGAATACAACGCCGATGAAGTTGTTCGTGGGAAAACAATGGCGGAACATTTGCGTTTTGCCGTGAGTTATTGGCACACCTTTACGCTTTCGGGATCAGATCCATTTGGCATGCCGACGATGCTGCGCCCTTGGGATGGCTATAGTGGCCTTGATCTTGCTAAGAAACGTGTGGAAGCGTCTTTTGAGTTCTACGAGAAACTAGGCGTAGAATACTTTTGTTTTCATGACCGCGATATCGCTCCGGAAGGGCATACTCTGCGTGAGACAAATAAAAATTTGGATGTTGTTGTCGCGATGATGCAGGATTATATGAAATCTTCCGGCAAGAAATTATTGTGGAATACGCAAAATATGTTCTCTCATCCGCGTTTTGTGCATGGTGCGGCTACGTCACCTTTTGCAGATGTTTTTGCCTATGCCGCAGCACAAGTGAAAAAGAGCCTTGAAGTTGCATTGACCCTTGGTGCCCAAAACTACGTGTTTTGGGGTGGTCGGGAAGGCTATGAGACTCTTTTAAATACGGACATGAAATTTGAGCTGGATAACATGGCCAGATTGCTATCGCTCGCTTGTGATTATGCCGATGAGATCGGCTTTACAGGACAGTTCTTGCTAGAACCGAAACCCAAGGAGCCGACAAAGCATCAGTATGATTATGATGCGACAACGTCTATTGCGTTCTTGCAAAAGTACGGGTTGCAAGATCGCTTCAAACTCAATATCGAAGCGAACCACGCGATGCTCGCCGGCCATACGTTCGAGCATGAACTGATGGTGAGTCGGATCAACGGTATGTTAGGTTCTGTTGACGCCAATCAAGGTGACTCGTTGCTTGGATGGGATACGGATGAGTTTCCAACAGATTTGTATAGTACGACGCTCGCCATGGTGCAAGTGCTTAAAAATGACGGATTACATTCAGGTGGTCTAAATTTCGATGCGAAAGTACGTCGGGGTTCAATGACACCGCTTGATTTGTTTTACGGTCACATTGTGGGTATGGATTCGTTTGCCCGCGGGCTTAAAGTGGCGGCCAAGTTAGTAGAAGATGCTGTGTTTGATCAAGTGGTGGCAAATCGGTACGCGAGTTATCAAAGTGGAATTGGACAAGAGATCGTGCAAGGCAAAGCGACCATGCAGTCATTAGAACAGTATGTGCTTGACAAACCGATCAAGCTAGAAATATCTGGGCGCCAAGAGTTGCTTTTAGCTAAGTTGAATCAGTATTTGATGACGGTAGAATAATCCAAAGCTAAAAAAGAACATGGCATTTTCGAGGTGGTTCAATAGAGCTCGCAGGGGCTCTGTTAGATCACCTCATTTTCATATATAATAATAACTACTATGTACTAATGTCGGCCATTGTGGAGGTTTGTATGGATCATGACATCAAGCCAAATATTCCGGAGTTATTGAAACGTGTTGGTCTTCGTGTAACTCCTCAACGTGATGCTATCTTACGCCACATCATTGACCGCAAAGGACATATGTCAGCCGATCAGATCTATCGTTCCATGCAAGGAACATTGCCGAATTTGAGTGTGTCCACCGTGTACAATACCCTTAAGAGCTTGAGCGATGCCGGATTGATTCGGGAGATCAAGTTTGGTGATGGTGCTAGTCTTTTTGATGCCAATCGCGAACCACATCACCACATGGTATGCACCGTGTGTGGAGAACTCTTTGATTTCTACTTGAAGGCGACGCCTGATCTTACCCATATAGCCCAACAGGCGCGTTTTCATATCGATGAATGTCACATCGAAGTCAAGGGTATCTGCGATGCCTGTCAGCATCGTGAAGTAGATTTAACGTAAAGGGTGGTCTCGCTTTACTTTGTGTTCATCGATTAGTATAATGAATGTATGTAATAATGATTATTATGTAATTTTAATTTTAGTTTATGGGGAGGCTTCAATTCATGGCGAATTTACAAGGAAGTCAAACAGCAGATAACTTGCGTGCGGCATTTGCAGGTGAATCACAAGCGAATCGGCGGTATTTGTATTTTGCAGAGAGGGCCGATCTTGAAGGTGCGGAAGAAGTTGCGCAACTGTTTCGCAGTATTTCAAACGGTGAGACGAAGCATGCATTTGGACATTTCGATCGCTTGCGCGAGTACGGGGAAGGCGATCCGGCCACGAAACTTCCGGTAGGCAATGTAAGAGAAATGCTGGCTTCAGCCATTGCTGGGGAAACCTACGAGTACACAGAAATGTATCCAGGCTTTGCAGCTAAAGCGCGTGAAGAAGGCTTCGAAGATATTGGCGAATGGATGGAAGTTATGGCTAAGGCCGAACGTGTTCATGCGCAACGTTTTCAAAAGCTGTTGGATTCTTTGTCAGAATAACGGAGGCGGCGATTCGGTGGAACGTACGATTTCGTTAAAAGATATTGCTCCGCTTGCTGTCTATCGACGTACGCGCGAAGACTATGTCAAGCGCATGATTGACTATAAAAGGGCTCGGCGTTTCAAAATGTCGCCGTATATCTCGATATTATTTGAAAATCGCGATACTGTCCTATTCCAGATTCGGGAACTAGCGCATAGTGAAGATTTGACAGACCCGGAGGAACTTGCTGTTTACATCGAGATCTATTCTGGCATGTTGCCAGGTGAGCATGAACTATCGGCCACCTTGTTTATTGAGATGGATGAACAACAGAAGTTGCAGGATCTGTTAGTCGCACTAAAGGGTATTGAACATCATCTCACGTTGCAAGTGGGCGATGTAGTCATACCTGCTGTGTTTGAGGAAGTTCATGATGATCGAGACTTTACGACGAGCGTTCATTACTTGAAATTTCCTTTGAACCAGGCTGCGTTAGACGCATTTGCTGCGATAGGGAGCGGTGATGCAATCCCGGTGTCGCTTTCCCTCGATCATCCGAAGCTGCAAGCAAACGTATCATTAACGAGAGATACGATCGACAGTCTCGTCAACGATCTCTGAAGTAGCTATAACTTTTAGAAGGAATAGGCCATGGTGGTTAAACCATGGCCTTTTTGTGAGACCTTAGTACAAATGGATACTCTATCCTAGAAAGGTGATCTAACATGTTGAATTTTTCGCTTCATACACCGACGCGCATTGTATTTGGACAAGGTGAGGTCGATCGTGCCGGCGATATTATCAAAGAGTACGGGAAAAAAGTGTTGATCGTGACGGGACGATCTTCGACAAAAAAGACGGGTGTTCTTGATCGTGTAGTACGGTCTTTGCAAAAGTCTGGGGTGGCCTCGGTCATATTCGATCGTGTCGAGCCCAATCCGCGTGCGCAAACGGTGGATGAGGCAGGTCGCATGGCTCGGGAGGAACACTGTGATTTGGTGCTCGGCCTAGGTGGCGGTTCAGCGATGGATGCCGCAAAAGCTATCGCGACTGTGGCTGTATCTTCACGCCCCATTCATGAGTATATTCGTGGAAATAGCACGGGACTTTGGCAACAGTTGCTGCCGATTCAACAAGCACTTCCTATCGTGACGATACCGACTTTAGCTGCAACTGGCTCGGAGGCAAACGGTGGCGCCGTAATCACCAATTGGGAAACGAAAGAAAAGGCTGGTATCAACGGACCTGCCCTATTTCCTCAGGTAGCCATTCTTGACCCTGAGTTAACGTATACCGTGCCAGCAAATTACACGGCTGATGGAGCCGTGGACATATTTACGCACCTTTATGAAGGTTACGTAACTGGTGATGAATATGCCAACGTTCAGGATGAAATTACGGAAGCGTTGATGCGTAACGCTGTACTCTTTGCCAAACCGGCTATTGACGATCCGCAAAATTATGAGGCACGCGCTCATCTCTTGTGGACAAGTACACTGGCTCTTGTGGGCATCGCCAATGCTGGACGCGGCGGGAGTTTTCCGGTGCATGCGATAGAGCATACGTTGTCTGCTCATTATGATATTTCACATGGACGTGGGCTAGCGATCTTAGCTCCAGCGTATTTTGCAACGGTAATCAAGCAAGACCGTCCGCGACGACTTGCTCGATTAGGTCGTCGTGTATTCGATGTGACACTTGAAGATGATGTGCAAGCAGCACAAGCGGCTATTGAGGCAATGGTACGTTGGTTCAAGGAAATTGGGACATTTGATACCTTGAAAAACGTCGGTGTACAACGATCCGATCTAGAAATGATGGCACAAGAAACCATTCGCATCGGTGGACTTGGGCAAGGCACACTTGCTGCGACGCATCCTTTGTCAATGCAAGAGGTACTTACCATTTATGAAGCGGTTTATGAATGATGAGACGATAACTTTGGGCAGGATCTAAAAGAGTAGGCACGTCTTTTGCACACGATAGCAATTTTGTCGTCGTGCAAAAAACGTGTTTTTTTAACGTCATTATTAGTGATACACAGGATGAGATGTTCGTGAATTCGTCTAGCCCGTTTGCCGAAGTCCTCCATATAGTAATAGGGAAAAGGCACGTTGTGGGAGGCATCTAGGTATGGAATCTGTGGTCGATATTGTCGTCATCAGCTACAACACAAAAAATCTCCTGCTCGCGTGTTTGCAACAGCTTGCGTTGTATACAGATGAACCACACCGCGTGATTGTTGTCGACAATGCCAGTAGGGATGGTACACCAGAAACCTTACAGAAAACAATTGAGGAATACCAATGGAGTCACGTGCAAATCATAGCCAACCTTCACAATGTTGGCTATGCCAAGGCATGCAATCAGGGCATTAAAGCAGGTACTAGCCCCTACATTTTGCTACTGAACAGCGATGTGTTAGTAACACCGGGGTGGTTAACACCGCTCATCGATTGCATGAAGGAAGATTCGAAAATTGCTGTGGTTGGCCCCAAAATGATCGATGAGAAGGGTCGCATTACAGGTGCAGGTATAGTTGGGACCTACGAAAAACATGTGCCTAGAGGTTATCTCGAAGTCGATGCACCTGGCAAATATGAGGAAGAAGAAGATTGTTTTAGTGTTTGTGGTGCAGCCTACTTGATCCTTCGAGCCAATTTGCCAGTACTTGGTCTATTTGATGAGCATTATTTTTTTTACTTTGAAGAGACCGATTACTCTTTACAAGCTCGCACCAAAGGATTTCGGATAGTATATTGCCCCAAATCGAAAATCTATCATCTTCAGGGAAAAAGTAGTCAAGATCACGGACAACTGCGGCGATATTTTGAAGAGAGTGAATCCTATTTTCGGAGGAAATGGATGCCGGTGTTTGAACACAATAAGGGGATGAATGATTTATGACGCTTGTGCGCAAAGGACACGGTAATAAATTAACGGCCATGATACAAGTGCGAAATGAAGCCAATCGTTACTTGCGTCGGGTCTTGGATGATCTGTCTGCCTATGTTGATGAGATTGTCATCTTGGATGATGATTCCACAGATGACACATTAGAGATATGCAAGTCATACAACAAGGTGGTCTCTCTGGGACATTCCCAACAGTCCACTTATGGGATCAATGAGGCAATCTTAAAACGACGCTTATTTAGGCGCACAGTTGCCACCAAACCCGATTGGATTCTAGCTATTGATGCTGATGAAATTATTGAAGAAAAAGTGAAAACAGAGGTGCGTTCTTTGATTGATCAGACGGAAATAGATTGGTACGCGTTTCGATTCTATCATTTTTGGAATAGTGAGACCCATTATCGCGTGGACAAACTTTGGGCACCAACACAATATGGTCCTCGCTTATTTCGCTATATTCCGAATGCCGTGTATCTATGGAACGATCAGGCACTACATGGCGGTAGTTTACCAATCAACTTGGTGGCTGATTTTCCTGGAGCTAATTCGGAACTTCGGATCAAACACTTTGGCTATGCAGGTTCGCAGGAAGACATCTTGCGCAAGTACACATTTTATACGGCCCGTGACCCACACTCGAAGTTTTGCCCGCGCAGTCATTACGATTCGATGCTTGATGAGAATCCTGTTCTTGAAGAATGGGTGGAATGATAATGGATTCCAATCTCCTAGCCATTGTTGTTGTCAGTTTTTCTACGAGTCAAAAGACGGAGCAATGTTTGCGCCTGTTACTACGTTATACAGATCGTCCCTTTCACATCTATGTGGTGGATAATGCCTCAACAGATGAATCGAAAAGCATGCTGTTGAATTTTCAAGAGCATGCTAAAGATTTTTGTTCGGTGTATTTCCTTGAACAAAATGTTGGCTACACCCGAGCGATTGAGGCCGTATTGAGAAATGCCCCGTCGGATGCTGATCTGTGTTTTATTAATCCCGATGTTTATGTAGGCCCCAAATGGGCGAGCCGTTTAACCCAGATGCTTTATCAAGCAACTGCAATTGCAGCTGTGGCACCGATTGCTCATGGAATTGGCGGTGCGCAGGATATTGTCTCCTATTATCAAAGTATTTGCCCTATCGAATACAGTGAAAGTGCTGTGGCTCTTGTAAATGAAAGGTTGCAAGAGATACCGATTAGGGCTGTGACCGCCAAACTACTTCAAGGTACTATGCTTTTAATAAAGCGGGACGCATGGAAGGACATTGGTTCATTTGATCCCGGATGTATTTGCGCAGCGGATGATGCTGATTGGTGCCTTAGGGCGCGTCTCAAAGGATACATCCTCATTGTCGCTCTTGACACATTCGTGTGGCATGATGATCACAGCTCATTTCAAAAACTCGATGATGGGGGATCATTATGGATTAACGAAAGTTGGGCTTATTTTAATAAAAAGTGGGCCGGACAATTCGATCATCTGACATGGGATGATTTGTTTGTAAACGCGAAAACGACGACGCATCCTCCTTATGTTTATGTGAAATATGGTAACGACTATGGCGTTTCGCCGTGATCTTGGCCATTTTTGATGCGTACACATACAGAGCAGTAGAGTAAATGATGAAAGTTGAGGGATGTAAACATGCCCAATACCCCGCTTGCTGTGGGTGTTATTCGTACGAGAAAGATCGTAGCTAATTCCTTGCAGATCAAACACACGGTACCTTTGCACCGCAGTTTGGAAAAACAAGTACAAATATTGCGCGAAAAAGTGCGTCGGTTGCGACACCAAGTACAGGATTTGGAAAAACAGATCTATGAACTTCGTCATGAGTTGCATCACGAGGTACGCCGCATTAATCGTGAGATTCATGATCTACAGGTGACTGTGGCCGGGATACAAACGCAAATTACTAACGGGCAGACGGTTAATCCTAGCCTCCAAGCATTTTTTGCGAGTAAGCAAGGGCAGATGGTTACTGTGACTACAACTGCCGGTACAGTTTCTGGAACGGTAACGATTGTAACGCCTGATTCTGTTGAGTTGGTGGCAACAAATCAAGATATCTTACTAATTCCGTACAGTCAAATTTCAGCTGTTCAGTGAGGAGGATCAGGTGATGAACTTTCAAACGCTACTTTCGACTTTTGTGGGTCGCAAAGTTGAAGTGACGGTACCTAACACAATGTATGAGGGGACTCTTACATCGGTGCAAACAGGAACGATTCAAGTGACTGAACCTCCGATTTTATATGCGCCACCGGTTGTTGTCACCATTACTATGGGTAGCATTGAACTTGTTCGTGTGTTAGCGTCTTGATGTTTCTCTGGCGATCCGAAAGAAGAACTTCGATGGATCTTTCGGGTTGCTGATTTTACATAGTGAAAAGGTTGGATGTAGTACTCTGGATAATAATGTTGTTATTTTATGGATGGTGAGGCAGATTAACCCCGCCTTATTGGCGGTATACGTTCATGCGTGATCCTCCTGAATTCACAATCTCGCGAACAGGAGGTAGTGTCCAATCTATTTACTGGGCTTAAGAGTCCCCATAGGAAACCAATTGATCTACTCGTGGCAGAGGTCAGCGATGAACTTAAGAAACTGAACTACGAATATAACACTTTATTCTGGTTACGGGCTGGTTTGATACATAGAGCAAGTACGATGAATAATGGTCCTGAGTTAAGATCAGTTCCCAGTGGCGATAGGATTTGTCCAAATCCTTCTCCTGCCCACCAGATGAAGAGTGCCAATACGAGAGAGAGCCAAAAGCCAACTATAATTATCTTCTGATGACTCTTGATTAAGAGCAGGATGCCTGTCACCCACATGAGGATTGCAAAAAGTAAAGTAACAAATACGGGATGTATAGCTGCCAAATGATTAAAAATGTCTAGGGAAAAAAGGCCATTCATCCCGCTTTGAGTAAGAAAAACGGGTTGGAGTTGAAGTAGGCCACCAATAATCCACAAAATAGCTAAACTGTATCGAGCAACTTCAGACCATTTTTGTTGTAGCCTTCCCTTTTTTTCTGCTTCTTCATCTCTCGGCCAGATCATGATACCAA